>JBBDWT010000090.1:23141-30315 GCA_040902705.1 Acidimicrobiia bacterium
TACGGGTTCGTGTCGCTCGACTCGATCCCGCTCGAGCCGCACTTCCGGGTCGCGCGCCAGCAGGGCACCGTCGAGGCGATGGAGCTCGACGAGGGGATGCTCCAGCTCGGGCTCCGGGCTGCCGCGTGGCGCGTGTCGTTCCTCCCGTGCCGCGCCGGCCTCGGCTCCGCGATCATGGACGTGAACCCGGAGCTGCGCACGGTCGAGTCGCCGTACGACGGTCAGGAGCTCGTCGCGATGCCGGCGCTCAAGCTCGACGTCGCGCTCCTGCACGCGAACCGAGCCGACCAGCGCGGCGACGCGCAGTACCTCGGCCCCGACTGGTTCTTCGACGACCTGTTCGCGATGGCCGCCGACCGCACGTTCGTGTCGTGCGAGAAGGTGGTGACGCCCGACGGCTTCGCCGAGGAAGGGCCACTCGAGTCGATCCGGGTGAGCCGGATCTTCACCGACGGTGTCGTCGAGGCGCCGCTCGGCGCGCACTTCACCCACTGCATCCCCGACTACCAGCGCGACGAGCAGATCCAGAAGGCGTACGCGGCTTCGGCGAAGGATCCGGACGCCTGGGCGGCGTTCCGTGCGTCGTACATCGATGTGCCCGAGGCCGACTACCGAGCCCGCGCGGAACAGTCACTCGCAGGAGTCGGAGCATGAGCGCGCCCTCGCTCGCCCCGTCGATCGCGGAGGTGTGCGTCGTCGCCTGCGCGGAGGCGTGGCGCGGCGACGGCGAGATCCTCGCGAGCCCGATCGGCGTGATCCCGACGCTCGGTGCGCGCCTCGCCGCGCTGACCTTCGAGCCCGATCTCGTCTACACCGACGGCGACGCGATGCAGCTCGCGGAGCCGACCCCCGTCGGTGCGCCGGCCGACGCGCCGAAGGTCGCCGAGGCCTGGATGCCGTTCGGGAGGATGTTCGACATCGTGTGGTCGGGGCGGCGCCACGTGATGATGGGCGCCACCCAGGTCGACCGGTTCGGCAACCAGAACATCGCCTGCATCGGACCGTGGGAGAAGCCCAAGGCCCAGCTCCTCGGCGTGCGCGGCGCGCCGGGGAACACCGTCAACAACCCGACGAGCTACTGGGTGCCCGCGCACTCGGCGCGAGTGTTCGTCGACGCCGTCGACTGCGTCTCGGGGGTCGGGTACGACCGTGCCGCCGCCGCGGGACCGTCGGCCTCGGAGTTCCACGAGATCCGTCGCGTGATCTCGAACCTCGGTGTCTTCGACTTCGAGACCGACGATCACGCGATGCGCGTCCGCTCCGTGCACCCCGGCGTCACCCTCGACGAGATCTCGACGGCGACGTCGTTCCCGCTCGTGGTGCCCGACGACGTGCCCGAGACCCGCACCCCGACCGACGAGGACCTGCGCCTGCTCCGCGAGGTCCTCGACCCGCAGAGCCTGCGCGATGCCGAGCTCTAGGCGGCCGAGGTCTCAGCCGGGGGCGCTGCACACGCCACTGTGCGATCTGTGCGGCATCGAGCGGCCGATCGTGCAGACCGGGATGGGCTGGGTCGCAGGGCCGCGCCTCACCGCGGCGACCTCGAACGCCGGCGGTCTCGGCATCATCGCCGCGGGCACGATGGACTACGACGAGCTCGCGACGGCGATCCGCGAGACGAAGGAGCGCACCGACAGATCGTTCGGGGTGAACCTTCGCTCCGACGCGCCGGACGCGCCCGAGCGCATCGAGCTGCTGATCCGAGAGCAGGTCAAGGTCGCGTCGTTCGCGATGGCCCCGAAGGAGGCCCTGATCAAGACGCTCAAGGACGCGGGCGTCGTCGTGATGCCGTCGATCGGCGCGCGCCGCCACGCCGAGAAGGTCGCGGCGTGGGGCGTCGATGCGGTGCTCGTGCAAGGCGGTGAGGGCGGTGGCCACACCGGCGCCGTCCCGACGTCGTTGCTCCTGCCGCAGGTGGTCGATGCGGTCGACATCCCGGTGGTCGCAGCCGGCGGTTTCTTCGACGGGCGCGGCCTCGTCGCGGCGCTCGCGTACGGCGCGGCCGGCATCGCGATGGGGACGCGCTTCCTCCTCACGTCCGACAGCACCGTGAGCGACGCGGTGAAGCAGGTGTACCTCGACAAGGCGGTCACCGACACGCTCGTGACGACGCAGGTCGACGGGGTTCCGCACCGCGTCCTGCGCACGGACTTCACCGAGCACCTCGACCGAGGCGGAACGCTCACCAGCCTGCCGCGCGCGGTGCGCAACGCGATGAAGTTCAGCCGCCTGTCCGGGATCTCGTGGCGAGACATGTTGCACGAGGGGCGCGCCATGCGGAGGTCGCAAGACCTCACCTGGAGCCAGGTGGTGATGGCGGCGAACACGCCGATGCTGCTCAAGGCCGCGATGGTCGACGGTCGGCCTGACCTCGGCGTCATGGCGAGCGGGCAGGTCGTCGGGGTCATCGATGATCTGCCCACGGTCGCCGAGCTGCTCGACCGCATCATGAGCGAGGCCGCCGACGTGCTGAAGCGGCTCGCCCGGTGACAGGCGGATGACGCTGGTCCCGGAGCTGCGCGGCACGCTCGCTCCCGGGTTCGAGCGCGTCGGTGACGCGTTCCTCGCGAACTTCGCGCAGCACGGAGAGGTCGGCGCTGCGTGCGCCGTCTCTCTCGACGGCGAACCGGTCGTCGACGTGTGGGCCGGGCAGGCCGACGTCGAGTCCGGACGTGCATGGGATCGCGACACGATCGTGATCGTCTTCTCGTGCACGAAGGGCGTCATGGCGGTCGCCGCGAACCAGCTCATCGAGCAGGGTCGCCTCGACCCCGACGCCCCGGTCGCGGAGTACTGGCCGGAGTTCGCTGCGAACGGCAAGGGGTCGATCCCGGTCGCGTGGGTGCTGTCGCACCGGGCGGGGCTCGCCGCGATCGACGACCCGAACCTGACCCTCGACGACGTCGCGTCCTGGGATCCGGTGATCGCGGCGATCGCCGCGCAGGAGCCGAACTGGGAGCCGGGGACGAAGCACGGGTACCACGCGCGCACGTACGGGTGGATGACCGGTGAGCTCGTCCGCCGGATCACCGGCCTCATGCCGCGCGCCTACGTCGCGCAGCAGATCGCCGGCCCGCTCGACCTCGACTTCTCGATCGGGGTCGAGCAGGCCGACGACCATCGCGTCGCGACCTTGTACCCCGCGCAGTTCGACGATCCGGAGATCGAGAAGCTGGCGAGCGAGGTGCTGCGCGACCCGTCGACGATGCTCGGGCGCGTCATGGGCGGCCCGTCAGCACTCTTCGCCTACGACGACATGTGGAACACGCGCCTGATGCGCGGTGCGCAGATGCCGTCGTCCAACGGTCACGGCGACGCGCGAGCGCTCTCGCGGATGTACGCGGCGTGCCTCGACGAGATCGACGGCGTGCGGCTGCTCGCGCCGGAGACGGTGGCGCGGGCCACAGAGATGCGCTCGAGCGGCACCGACTGCGTGATCGGCCAGCCGCTCTCGTTCGGGCTCGGCTTCGGGCTCTCGCCCACGTTCGGACCGACGGTGGGGCCGCGGGCCTTCGGCCACTCGGGCGCCGGCGGCTCGATCGCGTTCGCCGACCCCGACCGCGGGCTCACGTTCGCCTACGTGATGAACCAGATGCGGCTGTCGATGTCGGAACCCGACCCGAGGGGACAGGGCCTCATCGAGGCGGCGTACGGCGCGTCATAGACGCGCGCTGGATCAGCGGGCGCGGCGGCGCGGTCGCGGGACGCGCGCGGGAGCCAGCTTCGGGCGCCGCTCGAGGGCGGCGGCGGCGATCGCTCCGATGACGCCGGCGACAAGGGCTCCGATCGCGATTCCCATCACAGGGCCTTTCGAGTCTCGAGGGTCCCTGGATGAACGCCGCCGGGCCGGGTGGTGTTCCCGTGCCCCGGGACTCGCCGTCATCCCCGCCTGCCCCGCATCCCCGTGTCCCCGCATCCCCGTGTCCCCGTGTCCCCGTGCCACGATGCCCGCCATGGCCCTGACGCTGGATGACGCACGCGCGCTGTTCGACCGCCGCCGGGCCGCCTGGCTCGCCGAGGACCTCGACGGGTACCTCGGGTGCTTCGCCGACGACATCGTCCTCGAGGTGCCGGGCCGGGTCGTCCGTGGACACGCCGAGTACGAGCCGATGTCGCGGTCGTCGTTCGAGTGGGCGAAGCCCGTCAGCTTCGAGTTCCACCACATCGCCGTCGGTGACGACGACGTGGTGATGGCCGACTGGACGATCACCGTCGAGCGTCGCAAGGACGGCATGCAGGTCTCGTGGCGCGGCATGAGCGTGTGCACGATCGTCGACGATCGCATCACGTGGTGGCGCGAGTACTACGAAGACCCGGCGGCGCTCGGCAAGGCCGCCCGCGGCTGACGGTTCGGAGGAACCGTCGGGCTAGCGTCGGCGCCCGTGGATCTGACCTTCACCGCCGAGGAGTCGGCGTTCCGCGACGAGTGTCGCTCGTGGCTCGAGGCGAACGTGCCGCGCGGGCTGCCGTCGGGGGACACGCGTGAGGGCTTCGCGTTGCACCTCGAGTGGGAGCGAGCGCTCAACGGCTCGCGGTGGGCGGTCGTGTCGTGGCCCGAGGAGTACGGCGGCCGCGACGCGTCGCCGATGGAGTGGCTGATCTTCGAGGAGGAGTACTACCGGGCGGGCGGGCCCCAGCGCGTCACCCAGAACGGGATCTTCCTCCTTGCACCGACGGTGTTCGCGTTCGGCACGCCGGCGCAGCAGGAGCGGATCCTGCCGCGAATGGCCGCGGCCGAGGACCTGTGGTGTCAGGGATGGTCGGAGCCGAACGCGGGCAGTGATCTCGCCGCGATCCAGTCGCGTGCCGTGCGCGACGACGCGGCCGGAGGCTGGCGGCTCTCGGGGCAGAAGACGTGGACGACCCGGGGCGCGTTCTGCACGCACCTGTTCGGGCTCTTCCGCTCCGACCCGGAGGCCGAGCGCCACCGCGGCCTCACCTACTTCCTCGTGCCGCTCGACGCCCCCGGCATGACCGTCCGCGGCTTCGGCCGGCTCGACGGCGACGAAGGGTTCGCCGAGGTGTTCCTCGACGACGTGTTCGTGCCCGACGACGACGTGCTCGGTGAGGTGCACCAGGGCTGGCGGGTCGCGATGGCCACCACCAGCGCCGAGCGCGGGCTCACGTTGCGCAGCCCGGGTCGGTTCATGGCCACGGCAGCGCGACTCGTCGACCTCTGGCAAGAACGTGGTGCCGACGCCGGCCCGGAGGCACGCGACGCCGTGATCCGGGGATGGATCGACGCCGAGGCGTACCGGTGGCAGACGTTCCTGACGGTCACCCGGATGACCGACGGTGAGGAGCTGGGCGCGGAGTCGAGCCTCACGAAGGTGTTCTGGTCGGACCTCGACGTGCGACTCCACGCCGCCGCGCTCGCGTTGCTCGGCACCGAGGCCGAGCGCGACGCGTCGGGCTGGATGAAGGGCTACGAGTTCGCGCTGTCGGGGCCCATCTACGCGGGGACGAACGAGATCCAGCGCAACGTGATCGCCGAGCGCGTCCTCGGTCTCCCGCGCGCGTAGCCACGATGCGCTTCGCCTTCACCGACGATCAGCTCGCGTTCCGGGACGCGGTGCGCGACCTCCTCGCCAAGGAGTGCCCGCCCGAGGTCGTGCGCGCCGCCTGGAACGCGCCCGGCCGCGCCGGCGGCGCCTGGTCGGCGCTCGGCGAGATGGGGGTGCTCGGCGTGCTCGCGTCCGAGGCAGACGGGGGGCTCGGCCTCACGCCGATCGACCTCGTGCTGCTCCTGGAGGAGACGGGCTACGCGGCACTTCCCGAGCCGATCGTCGAGCACGCGTGCGTCGCGGTGCCGTTGGTCGGTGCCGATGCATCCGCGCTGCTCGACGGCACCGCGACCGTGACCGCGCCCTTCCACCACGACTCCGTCGTCCCCTACAGCGACCGGGCCGACTGGTTCCTCCTCTTCGCCGGGGATGCCTTCCACCTCGTCCCTCGGCGCGCGGTGGCGCTCGATCCCTGCGAGTCGGTCGACGCCGCCCGTTGCCTCGCGCGCGTCGAGTGGGACGGCGCCGGCGGGCGTGTCGTCGCGGACGGCGACGACGCGGGACGCGCGTTCGATCGCGGCGCGTTCGGCACCGCCGCGCAGCTGGTCGGCCTCGCGCGTCGAATGCTCGACATGAGCGTCGAGTACACGAAGGAGCGCCAACAGTTCGGCGTGCCGATCGGCTCGTTCCAGGCGGTGAAGCACCACCTCGCGGACGCCCGGATCGCGCTCGAGTTCGCGCGTCCGCTCGTGTACCGCGCTGCCTGGTCGCTGGCCGACGGCGATCCCGACGCCGGCGTGCACGTGTCGATGGCCAAGGCCACTGCTTCCGACGCCGCCGCAGTGGCCGGAGCACAGGCGCTGCAGTGCCACGGGGCCATCGGCTACTCGTTCGAGTACGACCTCCACCTCTACCTGAAGCGGGCGTGGGCCCTCGGCGCGGCGTGGGGCGATGCCGCCTGGCACCGTGATCGTGTCGGGCGCGCGATCCTGTGAGCATGGCTCCGAGCACGCACGATCTCGCCGCGGTGTGGGAGGCCCATGTCGCCGCGGAGTTCGAGGCGAAGGACGCCGATGCCGCGGTGGCGACCATGTGCGCTGACGCGTACCTGCTCCACGTTCCCGTCGCCACGGGCGCCCGCGGTGTCGATGCACTGCGCCGCTTCTACGCCGATGTCTTCATCCCGTCGTGGCCCGACGACACGGAGGTGATCCCGGGCTCCCGCACCGCCGACGACTCCCGGATCGTCGATGAGCTGCTCGTGACGGGCACGCACGACCGACCGATGCCGTTCTGGCTGCCGGGCGTCGCCCCGACCGGACGCCGCTTCGAGGTGCTGCACGCCGCCGTCGTCGAGTTCCGTGACGGGCTGATCGCGTCCGAGCACATCTACTGGGACCAGGCCTCGGTGCTGGTGCAGCTCGGGCTCCTCACCGACGCCGAGTCGCTGCCCGTTCTCGGGGTGGCCCAGACTCGGGCATACACCGACCCCACGTATCCGTTGAACGAGCTGATCGAGCGCTCATCCGGCGCCCGCGGCGAGAGGTGAGCACCGATGCCCGAGGCATACATCGTCGACGCGGTTCGCACCCCGGTGGGCAAGCGAGGCGGCGGCCTCTCGACCGCGCACCCCGCCGACCTCGGCGCGCACGTGATCACCGCGCTGATGG
>JBBDWT010000091.1:0-4599 GCA_040902705.1 Acidimicrobiia bacterium
TGCCGAGCACGTCGGCGAACAGTGACGGCTGGAGCGCGGCGAGCACGCAGCACACGACGAGCCACGCCAACGCGCCGCCCGTGGGGACCTCGTCGGTGAACGCCACGGGCGCGAGCCCCGCGGTGATGAGCACCAGCGCCCAGAGGAACCAGAACCGCTTCGAGTGGTCGGCCGCGGCCTTCCAGGCGGCCGGCGACTGCACCGCGACGATCAGGAGGACGACCCCCACCACTCCCACCGCGACCCCGGCGACCATGCCAACTCTCTTCGGCACGTCCACGCCCGAGCTGAGGACCCGGGCTGGACCGGGCTGGACCGGGCTGGACCGGGCTGGACCGGGCTGGGCGGGGGCCGGGCCATGCTCTCCGGAACGGGGGGCGCGGGTCAGTCGAGGGCGTTCGCGGGGTCGGAGTAGAACTGCTCGGACCACTTCCGGTGCGCCAGGATGCCCGTCTCCTCCTTGGCGAGGACCGGACGGGGCAGGAAGGCCTTGTTCTCCCAGATCGGGATGTCCTGGCTGACGGCTGCGAGGAACGTGTCGCTGAGCTCGACGGCCGCACCCTCGCCCGCAGCGATTGGCGTCACGAAGGTCCAGCGCACGTGGACGTGCTCCTCGTCGATCGGTGTCGTCGAGCTGAGGAACGTGAAGTAGTCGGGGTAGCGCAGCACGCCCAGACCGAGCCCGAACGACTCGCGCACGAAGCCGCTGGACGCCTCGGCCCGCTTGTAGGGGCTGTCGTCGACGAGCTCTTCGGTGTCCCACGGGATGTCGTCGGACCCGTGCACGTACTTGAAGTGCGCGAAATCGTGGTTGTTCTCGGCCATCTCCTGGCAGCACGTCGCGACCGTGAAGTCGCGACAGACCGGCTCCGACCAGGCGGCGGAGTCGAACTCGGGGACCTCGGGCACGTCGTAGAACGGTGCCGATCCCTCGAGGTGATGCCATGCCCAGATCATCCGGTTGCGCTCGACCGTCGGGTACGAGCGGACCTTCGCCTGCGATGGGATGTGGTCGGACTCGGTGTAGGGGATGTCGACGCACTTCCCCGACGCGCCGTCGTAGCACCAGCCGTGGAACGGGCAGCGAATCCCCTCCCCCTCCACCTTCCCGCCGACCGCGAGGTTCGCCCCGAGGTGCGCGCAGTACGAGCCGACGAGGTGCGCCTCGCCCGACTCCGTGCGGAAGAGGACGAGCTCGCGCCCGAAGTAGTGGACGCGCTTGATCTCCCCCGGCGCGACGTCGGACACCTGGGCGACGATGAACCATCCGTTGGGGATCGGGAACGGGAAGCGCTTCCCCTCGTCGTGGCGGACCGACGGCCGGCGGGCCGGGTCGAGCGCCATCTCGGCGTCGCGGGGCATGGGGAGCCCGACGATCTCCTGGGCCCGCACCGCCGGCCCCGGCCGGGGGGGACGCATCTCCGTCGCCGACATCGCCGCCTCCTGGGTCTCGACCCCGCTGGCTCACGAACAAGTTTCCGATACCTTCTCGGAAACCTCCAGCCAGCCAGCGTAGCGGCCAGCGGGCCAGGCGACACGGGCCCGCGTCTGAACCTAGAGTCAGAAAAACTGAGCCGTCGTTCAGAGCCGTCGTCTCAGAGCTGGTGCTCGGACGGCGGCTCCACCAACGGGGCCGAGTCGGGGGGACACAGTGGCCGAGAAGCACGAGTACGCGGAGCGGATGTTCGAGGCGCCGGTCGACCTCGGGATCGCCGAGGCCGACCGGGCCGTCTGCAACGTGCGGTACGGGACCAGCTCGTACCTCGAGGGCGAGGGCGGCGAGGGCTCGACCTGGTACGAGGGCGGTGGCAGCGCCAACGAGAAGGCCGTCGCCAACATCGTCGTGTACCCCCCGACGCGCGGCCTGAAGACCCAGGGCGACCCGTTCGAGCCGGTGAAGATCGGCGTGCTCGTCGACATGGACCTCGGCCAGCTCCTCGCCGACTGGATCGACCCCACGATCCTCGCGATCGAGGACGCGCTCAACGAAGGCGTGTGGGGCCGCAGCCCCGTCGCGATCATCACCGCCGACGCGCGCGGCCTGCCGCGCGAGAACTACCGGAAGGTCATCGACGGCTACAAGTGGCTCGTCGACCAAGGGTGCGTGGTGATCCTCGGCCCGATGATCTCCGACAACTGCCTCACGCTGCAGCCGGTCGCCGAGGAGATCGGCGTCCCCGTCATCGGGTGGACCGGTGCCCTCAAGTTCGCGAGCGACCACTGCTACACGGTCGCCAACGGCGACATCCCCACCGAGGGCGTCATGTGCGCGAACTGGCTGTACCAGCGCGGACTGAAGAAGGTCGGGATGTTCTGGGAGGTGGGGTCGTCCGGACGTGACTACGCCGACTTCTTCCGCGACGAGGCGCTGCGCCTCGGGCTCACGATCACCCGCGAGGTGAAGCTCGAGCCCAACCCGCGCAACATGAAGGAGAACCTCTCCGACATGCGCGACATGGGCACCGAAGGCATCTACTACGGCGGGTACGGGTACGCGACGTTCCACTTCGCCGACGCGTTCCGCGCGCTCGACTGGGACCCGCCGCGGGTGATGGGCACCGCGTTCATGTTCTATTCGAACTCGAACGCGTGGGCCGAGGGGCTGGAGGGCTGGCACGGCGTCGACCAGCTCGGCGAGGACGGGATGAACCCGAACTACGAGGCGATGGTGAAGCGCTTCGAGGCCCGGTTCGGCCGGAAGACCCGCAACGTCGTGGTCGCGCTCGCGTACGACACCGCCCGGGCTGCGATCCACGGCATCGCCAACGCGGCGATCCCGACGCCGCGCCACGTGGTCGAGGGGCTCGACAAGATCCGGTGGATGCCGGCGACCAACGGCGGGCCCGGCACCTACGTGCAGTTCGGCCCGAGCGACCACAAGGGGTACAAGGGCGACTTCCTCACGATCCGCGAGCTGCGCGGCGGCGAGCTCCGCTTCGACGGCTACTACCGGCCCGAGTGGCCGAGCAACCGGGACGTGACGTGAACGCAGCACACATGGCGTTCTGCCCGAGCGAGGACTGGCGCCAGATGCTCGAGGAGCTGGTCTTCCCGCCCGCGCTCGACGGCGTCGACCTCGGCAACGACGTGCTCGAGATCGGCCCCGGTCCCGGCTTCGTCACCGACACGCTCCGCACGCGCACCGCGCGCGTCACCACCGTGGAGATCGACCCGGTGCTCTACGAGCCGCTCGTCGAGCGCATGGCGGGCACCAACGTCGACGTGCGCCTCGGCGACGCGACCGACCTCGACCTGCCCGACGACCGGTTCTCCGCCGCGATCTCGTTCAACATGCTGCACCACGTGCCGACGGTCGAGCTCCAGGATCAGATCTTCTCGGAGCTCGCGCGGGTGACGCGCCCCGGTGGTCTGCTCGTCGCGGTCGACGGCACCCACAGCGAGGACAGCCAGGCGTTCCACGAGGGCGACACCTACAACCCGATCGAGACCGCCGCCGTCGCGTCCCGCCTCGAGGCCGCCGGCTTCACCGACGTCGCCGTCCGCGACTTCGACCTCGGCTGGATCGCCACCGCCCACGCCTGACCCGCCTCATCCAGATCCGCCGTTGGAACGCTCAGGCGTACTGGAGACGCCTCAGCGTGCCAACGCACGATTGTGAGTCAGGGTGAGGAGAACGCGCCGTCGAGAATCTCGTGGAGCTCGGGCAGCGTCATGCGCTCGGTGCCCGCGCCGCCTGCGCTCCCGCCCCCACCGTCGATGACGAGCGGGTCGCTCGCCTGGTATGCCGACACGATCCCGGAGAACAGCTGCGCGAGCACCTCGGGGTCACCGTCGCGCAGCTCGCCCGCCTCCTGCCCCGCGCGGAACAGCTTTGCCTGGAGGTTCATCGCCTCGGTGTAGTTGTCGACGGCGGTGCGGTCGATCTTCGAGTCGAGGTCGCCGATGGTGATGCCCGACGACCGGAGGAAGAGCTTGCCGAAGTCGGGGTGCTCGCGGAAGAACCGCACCTGGTAGTCGGCGAGCCGGTGCATCGTCTGGCGGGCGCCACCGGGATCGGCCAGGACCGCGCGCATGCCCTCCATGAACTCCGAGCCGCGGCGCAAGAAGATGTCGACGAAGATGTCGTCCTTCTCGGCGAAGAAGCTGTAGACGCCGCCGACGGAGAACTCCGCGGTCGCGGCGATCTCCTTGACGGTCGCGTCGTGGAAGCCCTTCCGCGCGAAGACGTGCTCGGCCGCGTCGAGGATCTGCATCCGGCTGAGCTCGCGGTGCTGCCGGCGCCGCTGCTCCTTGGGGCTGGGGGCGTCGGTCACGCGTTGGCGTTCGCCGCGAGCTCGCCGAGCGAGATCTTCAGGGGCTCCTGGTGGCGCTTGTTCATCGACTTCTCGGAGACGTCGTGGCCCTTCGCCTCGGCGCGCAGGGCGCCCACGGTGCACTGCTCCTTCGGGCGGACCGCGTACGGGTCGAACCGGTACCACCGCATCGCGTTCTCGTGCGTGATCTTGTTCAGGTCGGAGTCGGGCACCGCGTACTTCTGCGCCATCACGTTGAGCTCCTCGGGCGCGGTGGGCCACGACGAGTCTGAGTGCGGGTAGTCCTGCTCCCAGCAGATGTTGTCGATGCCGATCTCGTCGCGCA
>JBBDWT010000092.1:0-2648 GCA_040902705.1 Acidimicrobiia bacterium
TCGAGTCACGTGGTGCGGTCCAGCATCCGGTCACGCCACTGCGACGCGGATGTTGTCGACGGAGTCGTCGTGTTCATGAAGTCGATGAGGACCTTGCAGAAGCGATCGGGATGCTCGCAGTGCGGGAAGTGTCCGGTTCCCTCGAAGATCTCGAGGCGGCTGCCGGGGATCGCTTCGTGGGTCACGCGACCTTGCTCGACCGGGATGATGCTGTCGTGGTCGCCCCAGATGATGAGCGTCGGTACTCCGGTGGCGAGGTAGAGCCGATCCGCCGCGCTCACGCGTTGGCCGCTGACATCGACGACTGATCGCAACGTGTGCACGAACGCGGTGCGCGTCTCGGGGTCTGCCAACGATCCGTAGCTGTTCCACACCTCCGTGAGGTGCGGGCCGGTGTGGAGGCCGATGCGTGCGAGCCACCCCGCGACTCTCACGCCGGCACCATGGATCCAGCTGGTGCACGCCAGCGGGAGCACGAGCTCCGCGCCCGGCAACGCGAGCAAGCGCAACAACACGTTGACGTCATCGCCCAGTCCACCGCTCGACACGAGCACCAGCCGCTCGCAGCGCTCCGGGAACTGGTAGGCGAACTGCATCGCAACCCCGCCGCCGAGCGATTGCCCGACCAGCGTCGCGCGCTCGTGCCCCAGCGCCAACAGGAGATCGCGCACGCCGCTCGCGAACGCTCCCAGCGAGTAGTCGCCACGCGGCTTCTCGGACTCGCCGTGGCCGACGAGGTCGGGGGCGATGACAGTGAAGTGTTCGGCCAGCGCGGGCATGACCGATCGCCAGGTCGCAGAGCTCCCTGCCATGCCGTGGATGAGCACGATCACCGGCCCTGAGCCACCGCTGCGATAGCCGACGCGATGGCCGTGGATCTCGATGTGCTGGAGCTCGACGCTCGACGTCACAGGTTCGATCGTACGACGTGTTCCGAAGGCGCTGGACGATCCCATCCGGCCCCACTCCGAGAGTCGGCCTCGCCACCCGGGTCACGGGCCCATCGGTGACGCCGGCTCGATCCGGAAGACCGGGTGGTCCGAAGCGATGCGCCGGAGCTCCTCCTCCGATGACTCGGCGCTCACTCCTCCGAAGAAGACGCCGACCTCGGCCTTCCAGCGCTCGAGATAGGCGCGAAGGACCGGCGGCTTCTCGGCGTCGGTGATCTCGGTCGCGCGGAAGCGCTCGCTCCGCCGGCCCACGCGCAGCTCGCCGTCGCCCGCGGCCCGGAGGTTGCGAACCCATTGCGTCTCGCCGCGAGGCGCGACGAGATAGCGGTGGTGCTCGTGCGTCAGGAGGTTGACGGGCGTCGTCCGCAGCTCACCGCTCTTGCGCCCTCGCACGCGAAGCTCGCGCGACCCCCACACGCTGAGTCCCGCGCGTGTGAGGAGTGCGATGGTCGGGTTGAAGATGTGCCGGGTGAACCAGCCGGGCTCGACGTAGCGCGGTCGCGAATCACTGCTGGTCATGGACCGACCTCCGGTCGCTTGCTTCGAGAGCGAAGTCTGCCGCGACCGGAGTGCGCGCGCCGGCCCACGTCGTCAGCGCGGGCACGATCGGCCGGCGCGTTCTGCAGCCGGACGCACGAGCACCTCGACGTCTAGCGCGCCGGCGCGCGCCTGGCGTCAGTTCGGTGAGGGCGGGAGCACGGCTTCACCGGGCGCGGGCGCGTGGTCGCGGAAGCGCTCGAGGCCGAGCTCGCAGGCGGCCTGCACCTTCGACAGTGGGGTGCGGGCGACGAGCGCGCGGAGCTGCTCGTAGCGCTCCTGCCCCGCCTTGGTGCCCAGGTAGTACCCGACACCGAAACCGATCACGAGACCCAAGCGAAAGCGCGGCATGAGGACGATGTTGTCACACCCCCTCCGTACGGTCGACTCGCGGGGCTTCGTACGCGCGATCGCGGACGGTGCTCGCCGCATGAACGAGCACGAGCATGGCTGCTGCTCTGTGATCTCCTCCTGTTCGAGGACGCATCGCGAGATATGGGCCTTGTGCGTGCTTTGCTATCGTCGAACGCCATTCCGGGGTAGCTCAATCGGCAGAGCATCCGCCTGTTAAGCGGCAGGTTGTGGGTTCGAGTCCCACCCCCGGAGCATCACGAGAGCCCGATGACTGCCGACGCGATGGCGTCGGCAGCTTCGCGCCGTGACGAGCATGTGGGTGACGCACGCGCTCCCGGTAGGGTCCTTCGGATGCTGGAGGAACGACGGATGGTCGAAGACCGACTCACCGACCTCGGCCTGGAGCTCCCCGGCCCGTTCGCGCCACACGAGCCGCTCGAGGCCGTGGTCGTCCACCACGGGACAGCGCGCACCTCGGGCTGCCTGCCCCGAGACGCCGAAGGCACGCTGCACGCGACCGGGATCCTGGGTCGCGAGGTCTCGGTGGAAGCCGGCATCGAGTGCGCGGCGCTCTGTGCGCAGAACGCGCTGTCACTGCTCCGTGCCGAGCTCGGGACGCTCGACCGCATCGATCGCGCGTTGACGCTCACCGTGTTCATCGCGTGCACCGACGTGTTCGTGGCGCAGCCCGTAGTCGCCGATGGCGCGAGCAAGGTGCTGGCGGACGTGTTCGGAGATGCAGGCCGCCACTCGCGCTCGGCGATCGGGGTCGCGGCGCTCCCGCGCGGCGCGCCCGTGGAGGTCGAG
>JBBDWT010000092.1:2748-30146 GCA_040902705.1 Acidimicrobiia bacterium
GCTGGTCTCCCGAGCGTGAGCGCCGGGCGCCGCGATCCGAACCACCGCCCGGCTCCCGAGTTCGAGGTCGTCAGCTTCCCGAGCCTCGCGGAGCTCCGGCGGCGGCTTCCGCGCCTGCTCGGCGGCATCCTCGTCCTGGGCTTCGGCATCTCGCTGACGCTCGACGCCGGGCTCGGCGTCGCCCCGTACGACGTGCTCCACCAGGGGCTCGCCGATCTCACCGGGCTCTCGTTCGGCGTGGTGGTCGTGCTCCTCGGGCTGGTGATCCTGCTGCTGTGGATCCCGCTCGGCCAGCGGATGGGGCTCGGCACGATCATCAACACGCTCACCGTCGGCTTCGTCATCGACCTCGGCCTCGAGCAGATCCCGGCGCCGTCCGACGACGCGTGGCGGTGGCTCATGCTGGTCTCGGGGATCGTCATCAGCGCGTTGGGCATGGCGCTCTACATCGGCTCCGGGCTGGGTCCGGGCCCACGCGACGGACTCATGACGGGGCTCTCGGCCAAGGGGTTCCCACTGTGGCTCGTGCGCACCGCGCTCGAGCTCACCTCGCTGGTCGCAGGTTGGCTGCTCGGGGGCGACGTCGGGGTCGGCACCGTGCTCTTCGCGTTCGGCATCGGGCCGATCGGCCATTGGTTCCTCGCGCGGCTGCATCTCGGCGTCGGCGGCATCGACCCCGATCCCACTGCAACGGTGGGGGAATGAGCGTCCGGATCGGCGTCGTCGGATCGGGCTTCGGCGCGCGCGTGATCGCGCCGGTGTTCCGCGACACACCCGGGTGCGAGGTCGTCGACGTGGTCTCGGCTCGCGACGACGCCGGGGTCGCTCGCCTGTGCGACCGCGCCGACGTCGACCTCATCAGCGTCCACTCGCCGCCGTTCCTCCACGCCGTGCACGTGCGGCGGGCGATCGTCGCCGAGCACGCGGTGCTGTGCGACAAGCCGTTCGGCCTCGATGCCGGCGAGGCGGAGACGCTGGCGGCCGCGGCCGAAGCCGCGGACACGCTCCACCTCCTCAACTTCGAGTTCCGCTTCGATCCGATGCGCATGCTGATGCGCGACCTGGTGCGTGACGGCGCCGTCGGTCACCCCGAGCACGTGAGCTGGGTGCACTTCAGTGCCGGGTCGGTGGAGCCGCTGCGGCGGTACGGCTGGCTCTTCGACCGCACCCGGGGCGGCGGCTGGGTCGGTGCCTGGGGCTCCCACGTGGTCGACACGCTGCGGTGGACGTTCGGCGAGGTCGTCGTCGCCCACGGCGCGTGCCGGACGGTCGTCCCGGCGCGCCCGGGCGCCGACGGCGTGTCTCACGCATGCAGCGCCGAGGACGCGTTCACTGCCTGGCTCACCCTCGAAGGCTCGACGACCGTGTCGATCGACACGAGCTTCGCCGCGCCCGCGAACCTCGCCGCGCGCGTCGTCGTCGTGGGCGACGAGGGCGTCCTCGAGTGCGTCGCCGACTCGAAGCTCGTCGTGCGGCGGGCTGACGGGACGAGGCACGAGCACGAGCGGCCGTCGACCGACGGCGATCCGCATCTGACGCCGATGCGCCGGTGGGCCGAGATCGTGCGCGACGCCGTCGAGGAGGGGATCGCTCCGCCCGGCGTGCCGACGTTCACCGATGGCCTCGCGTGCGCGCGCGTCCTGGACGCGATCCGTGCCGGGGCGCTGGCCTAGTTCTAGGTCGCGCTGACCGGACGTCCCGCGAGCTCGAACACCCGGCCCCATCCGGGGAGCCGACTGCCGATGGCTTCGAGGTACGTGTTCGTGTCGCGCTCGATCTCCTCGACGTCCGCACGCCCGAGGACGCGCGCCGCGTGTGCGCGCGCGAGCCTGGCGATCGCCTGATCGAGCTTCGACTCGGTCGTGTCGGCGTCCTCGACGACCGCGTCGAACGCGGCGACCGTCGCGGGATCGTCGTGCTGGAGCAGTGCGAACGCGTGGGCGACCGCGAGCTGTATCCGGTCGAGGTACGTCCCGGAGCCGTCCCGGCTCGCGATCAGCGCCCTGGCCTCCTCGCTGCGGCCGCCGGCGACGAGGATGAGCGCGAGCGCGCCCGCGTCGGCATGGTCCTGGATGCCGGGCACGTTCGGTGACTGCCGCATCTGGGCGAGGGCCTCGTCGGTGCGCCCGGCCTGGAGCAACGCGAGCGCGAGCGTCCGCTCGGTGTCCTTCGAGCCCACCGATCGCCGATCGCCGATCTCGGCGCCGAGCACGTAGAGCGACGCCGGGAGACCGTCGGGGTCACCGGTGTGGACGAGCATCTGCGCCCGGAGGAGGTTGAGCGGGAGACCGGCGTGGCCGGTCGCGATCTCGGTCTCGAGGCGGGTCACCGCCTCGTCCACCGCGCCCGTGGCCGCGAGCGCCCGGAGCTCGATGCCGGTCGCCTGCCCGATCGCCCACGGGTCCCCGAGGGCGCGGAAGCGCGTGACGGCGGCGCGGGCGCGCTCGACGGCGACGGTCACCGAGCCGCGCCACAGCGAGATGTTGCCGAGCAGCATCTCGAGCAACCCCGCGGCGTAGCGGTCGCCCTGCGCATCGCTCTCGGGGAGCTGCTCGACGGCGATCGCCTCGGCGTCGTCGAGCCGCCCCTCCATGAACCGCACCCAGGCGAGGAGCGCGTAGGTGAGGTTCCGCCCGCCCCAGTCGCCGAGCTCCTCGAACATCCTCCCGGCCGCGTCGAGCCGGGCATCGGCCGTGTCGGTGTCGCCCCGGAAGAAGGAGATCGTCGCGAGGTTCTGGAGCGCCCAGGCCTCGCCGCGTCGGTCGCCGAGGCGGCGGTACACGGCGAGCGCCTCGTCGCAGTCGACCTCGGCCCGATCCATGTCGCCGGTGAACATCGACGTGCGTCCGCGGGCGCGCAGTGCCGTGGCGAGGCCGTGCTCTTCTCCGAGCGCGCGCCACAGCTCGAGGGCCTCGTTGACGGTGGAGAACGCGGTGGGGTAGCTGGCCTCCATCTGGAGCACCTCAGCGAGCTGCGTGAGCGCGCGGGCGCGAAAGCGCGAGTTCTCCGGGGCATCCTCGAGCACGTCGTCGAGGTCGACGCGGGCCGAGGTCAGGTCGCGGTACTCCGCGCGGGCGAGCGCGCGGCCGAGCTGGAGCTGCCACCGGTGCTCGTCGTCGGCATCGCGGGGGAGCAGGCGCAGGCATTGGTCGTAGAGCTGGATCGCGTTGCGCCACATCTCGGTGCCGGTCGCCCGGTTCGCCGCGTGCTCCAGCACCGGGAGCGCCCGGTCCGCGAAGTCGGCGGGCAGGCCGCTGACGGGACCGAGCTCACCGAGGAGGTCGGCGACCGTCCCGTAGTGGTGGGCCGCTCGATCGGAGTTGCTCGAGCTCTCGCCGGTCGCGTGATCGCACAGCCAGTCCGCGAGCGTCGCATGACGCCGGGCGCGCTCGGCCTTGGCCAGCGTGCCGTATGCCACCGCGCGCACCACCTCCGAGGGGAACGAGAACTCGTCGCCGTCTACGTCGACGAGCTCGCGTCCGTCGAGACGGGCGAGCGCGTCGTCGACATCGACGGCGTCGCCGCGCCCGCGGGAGAGCGCGCGCACGGCATCGACGCTGCCGGCGGCACCGACGACGGCGCAGTCCTCGAGCACGACCCGCTCGGCGGCACCGAGCGTATCGAGCCGGGCCGACACGAGGCCGCGAAGCGTCGCGGGGAGCCGGCCGGCCTGGATCGACGCCGCCGCGACGTCGGGCCCGCTCTCGCGGAGGAGCGCGGCGAGCTCCTCGACGAAGAACGGGTTGCCGCCGGAGCGCTCGCGGAGGATCGCGACCAGCGCGGGGTCGACGTCGGGGCCGAGGAGCTCGGCCGCGAGCGCGGCGACCGCGTCGGCGTCGAGGGGATCGAGGTTGAGGAACGTGAAGTTGTGCCGCCCCGGGGTCGGGCTCCACCGTTCGAGCAGCTCGGGTCGCGCGGTCGCGATCAGCGTGAACGGCAGCGCGCGCAGCCCTTCGACGAGCCGCTCGAGGAGCGTGAGGACGATGTCGTCGGCCCAGTGGAGGTCGGCGCAGGTGACGACGAGCGGTGCCGAGCGCGCGAGGGCGCTGAGGATCTGCTGGGCGGACCGGACGGCATCGTCGCGTGCGCGCGACGGATCGACGTCGTGCATCGCCTCGGGATGGCCGAGCACGTAGAGCAGCCCGCGCGTCGTGCGCGCGATCTCGGCCTCGTCGTCGACGTGGTCGCTGTCGGCGATCGCCTTCTCGACCGCCGCGCGAACCTCGTCGTGCGAGTCCTCGTGCGTGATCCCGCATGCCGACCGGATGAGCTCGGCGATCGGGTACCAGACTCCTTCGCCGTACGGCACGCAGTGGGTCCTGAGCACGGTCGCATCCCGACACGCCTGGGCTTCACGCACGATCTCGCCGACGAGGCGGCTCTTCCCGATGCCGGCGTCGGCGGCGACGATCACGAAGTGCGCCCGGCGGCGCTGCGCCGAGGAGTCGAGGATGCCGCGCAGCATCGAGAGCTCGGCGTCACGGCCGACGATCGGCGTGCGTGCCCGGCGGCGCCGGCCGGGCGGGGCGATCGCGGCGAGCGCGCGCCAGGCGTCCACGGTCTGGTCGCGCCCCTTGACCTCGAGCGCTCCCAACGACTCGTAGCTGATGACGTCGGCGGTCGCCGAGTGCGTCGACGGTCCGACGACGACCTGTCCCGGCGCGGCGGCCGTCTGGAGCCGGCTCGCGGTGTTCACCACGTCGCCCATCGCGGTGACGTCGCCGCCGAGGGCACCGACGAGGACCTCGCCCGTGTTCACGCCGACGCGCATCTCGAGGTCGACCCCGACGCGGCTGCCGAGGTTGGCGAGCGAGCGCTGCATCTGGAGCGCGCAGCGCACCGCGCGCTCGGCGTCGTCCTCGTGGGCGACCGGCGCGCCGAAGATGGCGACGATCTCGTCGCCGACGATCTTGTCGACGCGCCCGCCGTACGCCGTCACATCGGCGGAGAGCGATCCGAAGCACGTGTCGACGAGGCGCTTCACCTGCTCGGGGTCGGCCGTCTGCGCCAGCGAGGTGAACCCGACCAGGTCGCCGAAGACGAGGGTGGCGACCCGGCGCTCGTCGGGGCGGGTCACGAGGGCATGCCCGCACGTCGGGCAGAACCGGGCCTCGTGGGGCGCGGTCGCCCCGCATGACGGGCAGGTCACGGCCAAAGCCTACGGGGCCGGGCCGGCTCGCCGGCCGAACGTTCGAGGGTCTGTCCGGATCCGTCGCAGAGTTGGCGACCGGCTCCGGGGCCGCCGAGAATGGGACGCATGGCCGAGAAGCTCTCCGACTCCGAGGTCGATCAGGCCCTCACCCGGCTCGGGGGTTGGAACCGGGAGGGCGACGTGATCGTCAACTGGTACGAGCTCCCGTCGTTCCCGGCCGCGATCGAGTTCGTCGGGCGCGTGGCCGAGCTCGCCGAGGCGGCCGATCATCACCCCGATCTCGACATCCGCTACACCCGGGTCCGCGTCGCCCTCTCGACCCACGACGCGGGTGGCCTGACCCAGAAGGACTTCGACCTCGCGACCCGGATCGAGGCCACCGCCCCGTGATCAGCGGTGTCATCGCGGTCGTCGTCCTCATCCTGATCGTTGCGCTGGTGATCGCGGTGGCCCGCGACCCCGGCCCCGCGGCCGACGACGTCGCGGTCGCGTACGAGGACGCCTGGGACCGGCTCGACTTCGATGCGCTCTGGACGCTCTCGGGCGACGAGCTCCGTGACGGCATGAAGAAGCCCGACTTCATCGCCGCGAAGCGCGCCGCGTATCACCGCCAGCCCGAGCTGGGGAACCTGGCTGCACGGGTCGCGGTCGAGCACTACGAGGCGGGGCGGCACGCGGCGGTCGTGCGAACGCGCGTCGACGTCCGGTCCGGTGGGGTGGCGCGCAACGAGATCCAACTCGAGTACCGCGCTGGCCGCTGGGTCGTCGTGGCGTACCACCTCCGTGGCTCCGAGCCCTCCCGCACGTCGAACGGCTCCTGACCCGTCTCGACGCGTCTCGGCGAACCGGCGACGCATCATCGGGACCTCCATCGCGGCGCACGGTACCGTTCGCGCGTGACTCCTGCCGCGGGGCTGCTCCTCACGGGCGGCTCGAGCCGGCGTCTCGGCGTCGACAAGGCGATCCTCGAGCTCGACGGCGAGTCGCTCGCGAGTCGACTCGCACGCGTGCTCGGCGCGGTCTGCTCACCGACCATCGAGGTCGGCCCGGGGTACACGACGCTGCCCGCGACACGCGAGGACCCGCCGGGTCAGGGTCCACTCGCGGCGTTGACCGCCGGCGCGGCCGCCATCGCCGCGGATCGCGCGCCGATGCCGACCATCGTGCTCGCGGTCGATCTGCCGTTCGTCGACACCGCACTCGTCGAGTGGCTCGCCGCCCATCCGGCACCGATCACCGTCGTGCCGATCGTCGACGGCGTCCGGCAGACCCTGTGCGCGCGCTACAGCCCCGACGCGCTCGCCGCGGCGCGCGAGCTGCTCGACGCGGGCGAACGCTCCCTGCGCGCGCTCCTCGCCGCAGTGCCCGTGCACGAGGCACCGGAGGCCGAATGGGCAGGCGTCGCGTCGCATCGGACGTTCGTCGACGTGGACACGCGCGAGGACGCGGCCGAGTTCGGGCTCGCGACCCCCGGGTAGCGTGGCGGTGTGGGAGAGCCCCGACTCGAGGAGACGCGGGCCGTTCGCCGACCGGTCACGGCCGTGCGCGTCCTCGGGGTCGACGGCGATGTCGCACGCGAGCGACCCGACCGGCTCGCCACCGAGGAGCCGATGGAGATTCGGGTCCAGGCGCCGGGCACGGCACCCGAGCCGATCGCCGTCACGATGCGGACCCCGGGCAGCGACTTCGAGCTCGCGGTCGGGTTCTGCGTGTCGGAGGGGATCCTGCTCGACCGCGACACCCTCACCGAGGTCGCCTACTGCCTCGGCGAGGACGGGGAGCAGGAGTACAACGTCGTCACCTTGCGGGTGCGCCGGCCCGTCGATCTCGGGCCCCCGCGGGCCTTCGCGGTGAACGCGAGCTGCGGGCTCTGCGGCAAGCAGACCCTCGACGACCTCGAGGTGTCGTGCGCACCGGTCGCCGACGGACCGTCCGTCTCCCGCTCGGTGCTCGCCTCTCTGCCCGACCAGCTCCGGGGCGTGCAGCGGATCTTCGACGAGACGGGCGGGCTCCACGCCGCGGCCTGCTTCTCGCCCGACGGCGCCATGGTCGTCGCGCGCGAGGACATCGGGCGCCACAACGCGCTCGACAAGGTCATCGGCAACGCGTTCCTCGAGGGCCGGCTCCCGCTCTCGGACTGCGTCCTCATGGTGTCGGGTCGCATGAGCTTCGAGATCGTGCAGAAGGCCGCGGTCGCGGGGATCCCCGTGCTCTGCGCGGTCTCGGCTCCGTCGAGCCTCGCGGTGGCAGCTGCCGAGCGGTTCGGCCAGACCCTGGTCGGCTTCCTCCGCGAGGACCGCCTTAACATCTACACGCATCCCGAGCGCGTCGTCCTCGACGCCTGACGCCCGCGCTGGTGCCGATGGACCCCCGGGAGATGCTCGCGCTGTTCGATGTCGTATTCGACGCCCAGCGCGCCGCGGTCGCGTCGCTCGACGCGACCGTTCGCCGATCGCGCGCCGGCGGGCACCCGGGTCAGTACGCGCTCGATGTCGCGGCCGACGACGCGATCCTCGAGGTGCTGCTCCCCGCCGGTGTCGCGGTCGTCAGCGAGGAGTCGGGCCGGAGCGGGCCGCCGGACGCCGAGATCACGGTGGTGCTCGACCCTGTCGACGGGTCGACGAACTGCGCGCGCGGGATCCCGTACTGGGCGCTCTCGGTGTGCGCACTCGATGCGGACGGAATGCTCTGCGCCCTCGTCGCCAACGGCGCGACGGGTGAGCGCATGACGGCGATCCGGGGCGAGGGGGCGTGGTGCGACGGAGCCCCCATCGCCCCCGCACCGACGACCTGCATCGCCGATGCCGTCGTCGGTGTCTCGGGGCTTCCTCCCCGCCATCTCGGGTGGAAGCAGTTCCGCGCGCTGGGGTCCGCGGCATTGATCCTGTGCGACGTCGCCGCGGGGCGGGTCGACGCCTACCTCGACGTCCTCGACGACCGCCACTCACCGTGGGACTACCTGGGTGGCGCCCTCATCTGTCGCGAGGCCGGCGCGCTCGTCGAGGATGCTGCGGGGCGTGAGCTGGTCACCGCCGACCCCGACGCGCTCCGGACGATGCTCGCCGCCGCCACGCCCGAGCTCCTCGCCGAGCTCCGAACGGCGAGCGCGCCGTGAGCGCAGCGGATCTCGACGCACTCCTCGCCGCCGCGGTCGAGGCTGCTCACATCGGCGGTGCGATCGTGCGCGACGCGTTCGGCACCCCGCACGACATCGTCGCCAAGGCCCCGGGCGACTGGGTGAGCGAGGTCGACACCGCGAGCGAGCGCGCCGTGCGCGCATCGCTCCTCGCCGCCGCGCCCGACATCCCCGTCGTCGGGGAAGAGGAGGGCGGTGAGCGCGCCACGCTCGGGTGGCTCGTCGACCCGCTCGACGGCACGGCCAACTTCCTGCACCGGTTCCCGGTCGTCGGAGTGTCGATCGCGCTGGTCGAAGACGGAGTCCCGATCGTCGCAGTTGTCGACGCCCCACTGCTCGGCGACTGCTACACCGCCCGTCGCGGTGGGGGAGCGTGGCGGGGGGAGGAACGCCTCGCGATCAGCACGCGCGCACTCGACGAAGCGATCGTCGCGACGGGCTTCCCGTTCCGCAAGAAGCGGGAGCGCCTCGACGAGTACTTCCCCGTCTTCGAGCTGGCACTCCGGACGTTCGAAGACCTCCGCCGAGCCGGGGCCGCGAGCCTCGACCTCGCGTGGGCCGCGTCGGGCGTCTTCGACGGCTACTTCGAGCAGGCGCTCGGGCCTTGGGACGTCGCGGCGGGCGCGCTGCTCGTGCGCGAGGCCGGCGGCGTTGTCACCGACTGGGCCGGTGACGACGCGGCGTGGCTCGACTCGGGTGACATCGTGGCCGCGCCGCCCGAGGTGCACGAGCGGCTCCTGGAGCTCATCGCCTCGATCGGCTGACGCCGCATCGTCGGGGACGCCGCGGTGGATCAGGTGCTGAAGCCGAGCGCCCGCTTCGCCGACTCGACCGGCCGCCGGTGCTGCGCGAACTCCTCGCCGAAGGACGAGTACACCGCGTCGGTGACCTCGAGGACCCGCTGCTCCGCGTCGAAGTAGTTGCCGAGCCCGTTCGCGACCATGACCATCACGAGCCCGAGCTCGGGGTCGGCGATCCCGCGTGACGACGCCATGCCGCCGTGGCCGAATGCCCGCCAGCCGGTGCCACCGCTGAAGTCGACGGCGACGCCCAGCCCCCACGGGCCGTACGTGCCGAACGTGGCGTCGCGCAGGCCCCATCGGTGCGCCGCGCTCATCATCTCGACGGTGGTCGGCTCGAGCACCGCGGGCCCGTGGCCGAGGAGCGACTCGTAGAAGCGACCGAGCTGGCGCGCCGGACCGCGCATGCCACCGCCCGGCTCGACCTTGGCGATGTGCCACGGCTCGTTGTGCACCTCGTCGATCCGGTACGGGAGCATCTGGATGCCTCCGTCGACCAGCGACGGGTACCGGTGCCCCGTCCAGTGCACCGGCGTGATGCGGTCGCCGTACTCGCGTTGCACGTCGAGGGGGACGCCGAGCCAGCAGTCGTCGAGTCCGAGGGGGGCCGCGACCTCCTCGCGGAGGTAGCGGTCGATGGGGCGACCGTCGACGTGCTCGACGATCGCGCCGAGCACGCGCCATCCGCTCGCAGGGTGGTAGCCGGCCATGGTGCCGGGCTCCCACGCGGCCGGCCACGCCGCGGTGACCGCAACGGCCTCGTCGAAGGACACGTTGGCGTCGTAGGTCGGGTCGCCGGACATCGGGAAGCCGCCGGTATGGGTCATGACGTGGCGGATCGTCGCCCGCTCCTTGCCGTTGCCCCAGTCGTCGATGTACTTGGCGACGAAGTCGTCGAGGCCGAGGCGGCCCTGCTGCCAGAGCTGGAGCACCGCGACCGTCGTCCACGGCTTGCCGGACGAGTACCACAGCATGATGTCGTCGATTGCCAGCGCCCGGCCGGGCGCCGACTCGCCGATTGCGGCGTCGAGGAGCGGTTCGCCGTGGCGGGACACGTAGATCTGGGCCCCCTGGTGCCACCCCACCTCCCTTCCGTGCTCGAGGCGGTCGAGAACGGGGGAGAGGTCGGGCTCGGTCACGGCCACGACGGTAATTGCCTTGACTCGACGGCGGCGGTCTGGTTCCCTGGTGATCCGACGGAACTGCCCTTCCACCGACGCACAGAGGAACCGACCGAGATGCACGCCTTTCCGATGAGCCAGCACCACGCCGGCACCGGGAACGCGCGCGTCCACGCGGGTTTCCCGTGCGTCATGGCAACGGCTTCGTGGTCGCGTGCGTACCTCACCATCGACGCGAAGCCCCAGCCCCGGCGGCCGTCCTCGACCTCGCCATAGCGGAACTCTCCGCAGCGAAGCGACCAGGCCGCCGGGGCAACCCGGCGGCCTTTCTGTATTTCCGGGCCGTTCACCGAGATCACTGCCGACCTGACCGATACCGCAACCACAGCAACCACCGATCGAGACGAGCCGAGGGGCCGAGGAGGCCCAAGGAAGAAAGGGACAAGGCGATGTACGCCATCGAGTATGCGGGGGACGAGCGCCAGGAGCGATGGAGGCTGGACGCGCGCTGCGCGGACGGCACCGGTCAGCTCACCGCGCTGTTCTTCTCGGAGGCGCTCGACGACATTGCTCGCGCGAAGGCGTTCTGTGGCGGTTGCATCGTCCGGGAGGACTGTCTCTCGGCTGCGGTCGAACGCCGGGAGCCGTGGGGTGTGTGGGGAGGCGAGCTGCTCGTGAACGGGCGGGTGATCGCCAACAAGCGGCGTCGAGGGCGTCCGCCCAAGCACCCCCGTCCACAGGACGCGCTGCCGACGACCTGGGAGCTCCCGGTCGCCGACATCGCCTGAGCGTCGTCCGTGCGAACAGGCACGGCGATGTGAGCTCACCGCACAGAGGCGGGTCGGGGTGACGACGGCCGGGGCAACATTCCCCCCGGTGCCCCGGTCGAGCCCCGGCCCGCCTGCGGTTGACGCCAAAGCACCACGCGCGCCGCGGCACTCCGAGGTCGCCCCGGGTACGGTCCGTGCAGCACCAGGAGGTGCGCGATGGAGATGCCCCGGCCCGCCCCCGAGTTCGACTTCCTCGCCCGCCTCGTCGGGCGGTGGGAAGGCGCGGAGCAGATCGAGCCCAGTGCCTTCGATCCCGAGGGCGGTCCCGCGACGGGCCGCTGGCACCTGCACCAGCTCGACGGGTCGTTCGTGTACGGCGACTACGAGCAGGAGCGCGGCGGAGCCGTGACCTTCCGGGGCCACGCCGTGTACGGATGGGACGCCGAGGACGACCACTACACGATGTACTGGTTCGACTCGTCGGCGATCGACCCGAGCAAGCCGGCGTTGGGCACCCGCGCGGGCGACACGGTGTCGTTCCTCCTCGATGCCAAGCTGGCGTCGCGCATGACGCACACCATCGAGGACGACCACTTCATGCTGCTCATCGAGAGCTCGCTCAACGGAACCGAGTGGTCGACCTTCCTCCGCGGCGACTACCGACGCGTCTGAGCGCGAGGCTGCGGAGGTGAGACGCGGGTGGCGGGCTGCGGCGGTGGTCTGCGTCGTCGCGACGGTCGCGACGGTCGCGACGGTGGCGACGGCGGGCGCCGCGAGCACGCGTCGACGCGGCGATGAGCCGGCCGGACTCGTCAGCGGGCGGGCACACCACGTCAGGCTCCGTCCCCGACTCGCGACCGTGCCTCCCTCACGCGGCACGATCGCTCGCCGAGCGGCTGTGGCCGGCCGCAAGGCGATCGCGACCTGCGACCCCGCACAGGTCGCGGCGCTGCGCGCGGTTCCCACGACGACCCGGAAGAGCGACCGCGTCGATGCGTGCGTCGTGCTCACCACGCGCGGATCGGGGAAGAAGGCCGCGCGCTCGTTCCTCGGTGGGTCGACCGCGACGGGGAACGAGATCAACGGCGTCGTCGCCCAGCGTGCCGAGTCGGGTGGGTACGAGCTGGTGATCCGACTGGGGGAACGAGGGACCGCAGCCGTGGCGGCCGCCGCGCCGGAGCTGCCGCTCGCGTTCGATCTGGACGGCACGGTCGTCGGCGATGCGACGCTCGAACTCGATCCCGCGGGGAAGGCAGGCTTCGTGGTGACCCTCACCGGAGCCGACCGTCGGGAGGCCGAGGAGCTCGCGGAGCTGATCGAGCAGTCCCGGAGCGAAGACCTCGTCGGACTGGTGCACACGGCCACGATGACCCGCCGTGCTCGCGAGCTCATGGCTCGCGCGGACGCGCGCCTCGACGAGAAGGCAGCGTTCCGGAGGAGCTGCGGGGCGGCCGACGCGACCGAGGCGAGCGAGGCACTCGTGCTCGGGTGCTACGACGGGCGGATCTTCGTCTTGCGGGTGACACGTCCAGATCTCGCCGGGGTCATGCCCGTGACCGCGGCGCACGAGATGCTCCACGCTGCGTTCGACTCGATGCCGACGCGCGAGCGACGCGAGACGGTACGTCGGCTCGAGGCCTTCATGGAGAAGAGTGGCGATCCGCGCATCGAGCAGCTGCTCGAGCTCTACGAGGAGCTCGAACCGGGAGAGCGGGGGAACGAGCTCCACTCGCTCGTCGGCACGCAGGTACGGGACCTCCCGCGAGCGCTCGAGCGGTACTACGCGCGCTACTTCGAGGACCGGTCACAGGTCGTCGATGAGTTCGAGGGCTATCAAGCGGTCTTCGACTACCTCCAGGCGAACTACGACCGGCTCTCGAGCGAGCTCGACGCGTTGAAGGCCCAGATGGACGTGCTGGAGCCGCAGGTCGCCAACGCGAGCGCGGAGGCGGAGAGCCTCTTCAACCAGATCCGCCAGCTGCGCGAGCAAGGTCGTGTCGGCGAGTCGAACCGTCTGGTCGACGCGCAGAACGCGGCGGCCGACAACGCGAACGCGCTCGCGGGCCAGTTCAATGCTCTTGTCGATCAGTACAACGCGAAGGTGACGGAGCTGAACGAGCTCGCGTTCATCACCGCCGCGACCTACAGCGAGATCAGCCCCTTCCCGATCGAGGCGCCCGGCTGAGCACCCAGTACGAGCGTGCGGATGCAGCGTTCGCCGCCGCCGATGCCAGATTCGCAACGTCGGATAGACCATGCTGGGTCGTGTGACGACGGGTGACAGCGCCACACCGCCGGCGGGTTGGTACGCCGACCCGTACGGCGCCAACGTCTGGCGCTACTGGGACGGCACGCAGTGGACGGATCACGTCGCACCCCGGTCGCTCGAGCAGACGCCGGCCGACGCGCTCGCGGACGAGCGCAGATACGCGGTCTGGGCCCGGTGGGCGTTCGTCGCATACGTGGTCCTCGTCGCGGTGACAGCGACGCTCGGCGCGCTCTACTTCGACAAGGTCTACGCCGGGCACCTCTTCGACGCCGACTCGAGGCCGAACACCGACGCGGTCGGCGCTGCTGGTCTGCTCATCGCGTACCAGGTGTGCGCGTTCGCCTCGCTCGGTGTCATCGCCGTGCTCGCGCTGTGGACGTATCGCGCCGCGAAGACGGCCCGAGCGCTCGGGCTTCCGATTCGCCGCGAGCCCGGGCTGGCGCTGGCGTCGTGGTTCATCCCGATCGTCAACCTCTGGTGGCCGCCGCAGACGATCCGTTCCTTCGTGCCCGATCGCGACCAGCTCCGTGTCGCGATCGAGTGGTGGGTCTGCTGGATCGTGACTTCGTTCGCGTTGGCCGCGAGCCTGTTCGCAGCCGGCGCCGGGTCGATCAGCACCGCGATCCCGTTCATCGTGATCGCGACGTTCGGCGCCGCAGCGTTCGCGGTGCTCGGCTTCCACGTCGTGCGGATCGTGCTCGAGGTGCACGAGCAGCTCGTCGAGGAACGTCATCTCACCGAGGTGTGAACGAGGGCTCACGTCGGCCTGCGCGGGGAGGCCGGCTGGACAACCCGGCGTCGATGTCACACCTCGGCGGTACCCTTTTCGCTCGGGCGCTTAGCTCAGCTGGAAGAGCGCCTCCCTTACAAGGAGGAGGTCGGGGGTTCGAGCCCCTCAGCGCCCACCATCTCCGCAGGTCAGAGCGTCACGAACACGCGGGCCGCTCGTCCGCATCCGTTGCCCCAAGAATCCCCCAAGAATCGCGGGAGCACGGATGGCAACGACGAAGCGTCGGCGGATCGCGCCGGGTGTCTACGAGCTCGAGCGAGGCCTGTACGAGTTGGTCGTGAGTCGCGGCGCCGGGCCCGACGGCAAGTACCGACAGAAGACGAAGCGGTTCCACGGGACGGCAGCCGAGGCGAAGAAGGCACGAGCCCGGCTGCTCGCGCAGGCCGACTCGGACCCCGCGACCTCGGGTGCCGCACCCAGCGCGATGACGTTCGCCGAGCTGCTCCGCCGCCACATCAAGCGCGTCGGCGCGATGGGCGCGAGCCCGCACACGGTGTCCGACTACCGGGGGATGGCCCGCAACCACCTGTTACCCGTCTTCGGCAACGTGCCGATCGACCAGCTGCGCACGCTCGACTTCGATGCCTTCTACGACGACCTCACCACGATCAAGCTCCTGCGGCCGGCATCGATCCGCAAGATCCACAACCTCGCCCGCGGCGCGTTGCGACAGGCGGTGCGGTGGGGTTTGGTGCCGACGAACGTCGTCGCGATCGCCGCACCCCCGACGATCCGCCGGGCCGAGATCAGGGTGCCGTCGCCCGAGGATGTGCAGAAGCTCATCGTCGCGGCCGACGAGCCCTGGGCCACGCTGCTGAGGGTCGCGGTCGGCACCGGCCTGCGCCGCGGTGAGCTGGTCGCGCTCCGTTGGTCCGACGTCGACCTCGACGAGGGAACGCTCAGGGTCCGCGCCGGACTGGTGGTCACCGACGACGGCATCCTGGAGAAGGCGACGAAGACCGATCGAGTCCGCGTGCTCTCGCTCGGTGCCGCGACCCGTGAGGTGCTGCGCGCTCATCACGATCGAGCGGTGGGTCTGGCACGACTCGCCGGTGGAGTTCTCGTCACGGACGCGTTCGTGTTCGCATCGTCGCGGCCGGGCAACACCGAGGCGCTCCGTCCCGACTCGGTCACGCAGATGTTCGACCGTCTGCGCCGCCAGGTCGGACTCGACGGCTACCGGTTCCACGCGCTGCGACATTTTCACGCCACGCAGCTCGTCGCTGCCGGCGTCGACGTGCGGACGGTGGCCGGTCGCCTCGGCCACGCGAGCCCGGCGGTGACGTTGAGCGTGTACTCGGCCTTCCTGCCGGTGCGCGACCGCGAGGCCGCCGACGTGATCGACCGCATCATCGGTCCGTGAACCCCGCAGCGGCGTCGTCGAAGAGCCGCTCGACCGAGCTCCGACCGATGAACACCCGCCCGCCCCTGCCGAGCGGCTGCACTGCTTCGAGCCGGCCGCCGGTGATGAGCCGTCGGACGGTGTCGGTCGAGCAGCCGAGCAGTTCAGCGACCTCGCGGACCGAGAAAGCGATCGGGGCAGCGTTGATCGACGCGGTGGTCATGGGGCCTCCGTGGGCATCTCGTCGAACCAGTCGGGCGAGTGTGCGCCGCGCAAATCACGGTGGCGCTCACCTTCGGGGTGCGCGCAGCTACCAGTCGTGGGAACGTTTCCATGACGCGTGAGCCCACACCTGGATCCGGAGCGCGCAACACGCCAGTTGCCGCTACCTGATCCCGCGTCCGCACGCGGTATCGCGAATGTGAGCGCCCAGCCGCTACCACTTGGCCCCTGCACCGCTACTGCTCGCACTCACAGCTCGCGCAGGTTTCGCCCGTAGGGCGGAACCTGCTGTTGTGTATCACCTGTGATGAGCGTCGAGGTGAGAGGTGGATGTTCGAATCGACGGATGCGAACGATGCTTCTGCTGGCGTGGGACGGATGCCGGGTCATCCTCGGATCATGCGCGAGTGCGGTCCCTGTTGATGGCCCGGTTCATGTCCGCGTTGATGTCCCACTTCAGCCGGTGGGGTCGCCGATCGGCAGGGGGTTGTCCGCGCGGACAACTCCCGAGTCTGCGCGGACACGGGCGAGCGGCCCCACGAGAGCAGGTCTCCGCCCGAAGGGCGGGACCTGCCACGGTGTATGCGAGAGGTTGGCGACGCAGGAATGGATTGTGGCGCGTGAAGCTCTGTGGCGATCAACGGTGATCAGAGTGCTGTTCGGTCGGCACCGTTGGTTCGCCCGCTGTCGCAGGCTCTGAGGACGTGGCTCCGGATTTCCCAGGCGGTCCCCGTGCCCGCAACGAGACTTGCGATGTGAGCAGCGCGCTACCTAACCCCGGAGTACGGATCGAAGAGCGAGCTCGCGCGATCGCCGCAACCCTTGGAGTGAGCGACTTCGTCTTCGTCGCGTCGCGCGTGTCACTCGGTTCCGGAGCGAGTCGGGAGGCGGGCGATGGGCTGCTCGTCGTAGGGGAGCGCGGCGCAATCCTGCAGGTCAAGTCCCGCCAAACTCGATCGACCGAACCTCTAGATCGGACTCGGTCGCGGGCATGGATCGCGAAGAATGCAGCGAAGGCTCAGCGACAGGGCCATGGCACTCGGCGAACCATTGAGCGGCTTCGAGCCTCGGGCACTCCCTTGACCGCGTTACCGGTTCGCGCGCTCGAGGTGCCACCCAATGACCGCAGTCGTTACGACCTTGTGCTTCGGGACTCGGCTGTCGGCTGGCCGACCGTTGTGATTCTGGACAGTCCGGGCTGCGAAGGAATCGAGCTACCGAGCGACCCGCTGACCTTTTGGATCACTTTGGACGACTGGCACGAGCTCAATAGGGCGATCCGATCCGTCGCTGGCGTCTTGACGTACATCGACGGCTGCTTGCGCCAGGCGGAACAGATCTGGGTTCCCTTGGGACACGAGCAGCGACGGTGGGCGGCGATGGTACAGGCCGACGCCGCACATGCTGGCCGCGGCGCGCGCTTCGCGTCTCCGTGGTTTAGCGAGGCCGCGCGCCTTGAACCGCTTGCTGCCGATCTGTATCGAGATCTACTCGAGCGCGTTTGGCCGCGCAACGGGACGATCACCTGGGAGGACCCTGCCGAGTATCGCCGCATCGTCGAGTTCCTGGATTCGGCACCCCCAGCACTTCAGGTCGACGCTGGTCGTTGGATCCTCCGGAAGCGACACGAACTGCAGCATCGAGGACGTCGCTCGAGCGGATCGATGCTTCTCGGCAATCGTCTACTTGTCTATGCGTGCGTCGGAGAGGACGAGCTGACGGAGTCTGAATTTGCAAGCGATTTGCTCGCGCTGACAACGACGAGATGTCTAGAAGCCTCGACCTACTACGGCCGACATGTCGAAACGTTGGGAGTTGGGGTGCGGGTCCTCCGAGAGGAAGGGGTCGAATACAACTATCAACTGATCCTTGAGCCGGTCGCGGTCCCCGAGGACCTTCGACGCAACGTTGAATGGACCTACGGCGCGATCAACCTTCGGTTGGGCACCAATAGGCAACTGACGCCGGGCCGAAATGAGCCGTGCCCGTGCCTGAGCGGCCGCAAGTACAAGCAATGTCACGGTCGAGAACGCTGACTCACTGCGACGGGCTGCGATGGGCCGGCCGAACGGTCCGGGCCCGGCGGCCAGGTCCGCATCCGCGCGCCTGTCATACGCCGGATGCACACTGAGTGGGTGACCGACTATCGATTTCCGAAAGGAGTTGAGTATCTCGGCGAGGACGGATCTCACGCGAGGTTCAAGGTGACGATCCCGTCAGACGACGAGGGATTCTTCGGTCGCGAGTGCCCGGTGTGCGAACAGGTGTTTCGCATGGCACAAGCGGATTACGAGCGTCTTCCGGACGACTTGCACCTCTGGTGCGTCTACTGCGGACATCGTGACGACCACAGTGAGTTCATGACGACGCAACAACGAGAACGAGTGATGCGTGCGGCGAGTGACTATGCGGTACAGATGGTCGGCAAGGCCCTTGGGGGGTCATTGGGTTCGTCAACGGGAGGCCGTCGATCTGGATTGATTCGCGTCAGTTTTCGGACGAAGCCGTTCTATCCCGCGCCCCTGCCAGAGATTGATGAAGAGCGGCTGGTCCGATCGCGTGCATGCGGCAAATGCGACGTTCGCTATGCGGTGTTCGGGGAGCATCGGTTCTGCCCGGTCTGCGGTGTGTTACCGCCCCTTGTAGCTGCACTCGAGGCATTCGCGGCCGACCGCCTGCGGCTCGATGCTTTGGATGAGTTGCCATTCGAGAGTAGATCGGTGCTTCGGGAATCTGGTGTGCTCGATCGCACGTATGTCGACACGATCGAAAATGTCGTAGGGACCGTCGAGATGATGGCTGATCGTGTGTTCCGAGACGTCGTTCCCGAATCGGCTGAGTTGTTGCGCGGGCGGGGACGCGTCTTCCAGCGCCTAGATGACTTGGCCGATCTCTTTGTAGATCATGTGCACACTGATGTTCGAAGCAAGCTCGCCGGCACTTGGAATTCGCTGCTGACGTTGTGGGCCGCTCGTCACGTCTTTGCTCACTGTGATGGAATGGTCGACTCGAAATACATCGCGACGGTGCCGACGACGGCTATGCGCGAAGGACAGCGACTTGGCGTGAACCTGGCACTCGCGAGATCAGCGATCGCCGACGCCGAGAAGCTGTGTCGCGCGATCGACGAAGGATCTGCTTGAGCACCCGCGACAGGCAGATGACTGGGCGTAGGGGGCCGGCGGTCCACTCGGGAAGGGTTGGAATAGCGCGATCTTTGAACAACTCGGTCGTTGCTGTCACACCTCGCGAGTAGATATGGACGCGTGCGCGTTGGTGCCGACCGGGTCGACGTCCAGTACCGCTGGCCGACGACGTTACGTGTCCCGACGCGCCCTCCGAAGCTTGTATATCTCGACCTGAACCATTGGATCGGCTTCGCGAAGGCGCTAGCTGGTCATGCCGACGGGCATGCGTACCGCGAATGGTTCGACCGGTGCATGGCGTTGGTCCAGAACGGTCAGGTGGTATTCCCGATCTCTGACGCCGTCTATACGGAGGTCTCGAAGATCGGCCAGTACCGACAGCGGCGCGACATCCGCGAGGCGATCGAAGCACTCTCCCATTTCGTCGTTGTCACGTCTCGACCGGTGATCGCCACGCACGAAGTCGAGACGTTGCTCGATGAGGCAGTTGGCCCAAACCCGGTGCCGATCAACACGATGGACTATCTCGACTGGGGTGTCGCTCGCGCATTCGGGATGATGGGTGGATTTCGTGTCCGCGACGGTGACCATGCCGACATCACCAACGAGGTGCGTGCAACATGGCCAGGCGGTTCCGACGCCTTCGACGCGGTGGTTGCTGCTGCGGAGCTCGACCTGAATCGGTCAGTGCTCGACGGCCCATCAGCTGACGAGGAACCGCAACTGCGCGCACTTGGCTGGGATCCGACTGGCACTATCGCTGTGACCGAGAACCGGGCTCGACAGGAGCTCGAACAGGTCGAACGGTTCAATGCCGATCCACGCTGGCGAGCGGGGCGCATCCGAGACGTCGTCGCTGCTCGCGAGGTTCTCATCGAGATCAACGAGACGCTGCATCGTGGGCTACGCGAACGCGGCGCAGCGCTCGACGATGTTTTCGGCTCGCCCGAACGCACTCGAGGGCTTCTTGATTCGCTGCCGAGCTTCGATGTCGCTGTCACGCTGAAAATGGCCTACCACCGGGATCCCAACCACCGCTGGACGACCAACGACATCCACGACATCGACGCGCTTGGTTCAACCATGCCGTACTGCGACGTGGTGATCACCGACCGAGCAGTCGCCGCTCACGCGAACGCGACTGGTCTCACGGATCGGCTGGGGACGGTAGTCCTCGCCCGTCTCGATGACCTTCCGGCGCACATCTGACGAGTGGTGACGTGACTACGAACGATCACACCGTGACTCAGATGTGCCTCCGCGGGTTCGCGAGGGAAGGGTGGGGAAAGGGGCACTTCGTAACGGTCCGCCCGCGTAATCTCACGACATGGCTGTCGACCTCGAAGGACCACTCGACGACGAGACCAGCGCCACGGTCGCGAGGTTGCTTGCGGTCCGGACGGGCGTGTATCTCGGGCTTGAGCGACTCCTCTCGTAGACCATGCCGCCCGATCCGGTCGTCGCCCTCGCATCATCACTCAATGGCTCGCCGGGCGCGTACGCCGTGTTGCTCGGCTCGGGCGTTTCGCAAGGTGCCGGCATCCTCACCGGCTGGGATATCGCGCTCGACCTCGTCCGACGCCTCGCCGTCGCTGAAGGCGATGAGCCGCCCGACGATCCCGTCGCCTGGTACTCCGAACGGCACGGCGAGGACGTCAACTACTCGAACGTCCTCGAGACGCTGGCACCGGGCACGGGCGACCGCCAAGCCCTCCTCGACCCATACTTCGAGCCCACCGAGTTCGAGCGCGAGCAAGGCCTTAAGGCGCCAAGCCGCGCACATCGAGCCATCGCGGAGCTGGCTGCGGCGGGCGTCGTCAAGATCATCGCGACGACCAACTTTGACCGTCTCACCGAACGCGCGCTTCAGGACGCGGGCGTCGAGCCCTTGGTCATCGCTACGGCCGCCGACGCCGCGTCCGCGCCGCCGCTGCACTCCGTCCGCTGCGTCGTCATCAAGGTCAACGGCGACCGCATGTCGCCCAACCTCAAGAACACGCTCTCAGAGCTCACGGTCTACGAGCCCGACCTTGGCGCGCTCCTCGGGCGTGTCTTGTCGGAATACGGCCTCATCGTGTGTGGCTGGTCCGGCGACTGGGACCCGGCGCTTCGAGCGGTGATCGTTGAGCACCAACCCGCCGTTTACTCATCGTTCTGGGCGCATCGAGGCCGTCCCACGGCTGGCGGCGAGGAGGTCATCAAGGCGCGCGCCGCGATTCCCGTGGCCATCACCGACGCCGACTCGTTCTTCGACGCGGTCGTGTCGAAGGTCTTCGCGCTGCGCGATCTTCAGGATCGCCAACCGTCGAACTCCGACATCGCGGTCGCGGAGGTCAAGCGCTACCTCCCCGACCCCATCCACCGGGTCCGGTTGAATGACCTCATCATGGGCGAGGTCGAGCGCGTCATCGACGCGACGAGCCCCGCGCTCATGCCGCTCGACATGCCCGCCCTCGACCCGTCTCGCTACATGGAGCGCCTACACGCGATCGAGGCCGAGGTTGCACAGCTCGCACCGATGATGGCGACCCTGGCGTTCTACGCCGACGAGCCGCGACACGACGAGCTCATCGTCAGCGCACTCGAGCGGCTCACTACCCATACCATCGAGCACAGCGGCAAGGTGTGGCTCATCCATGCCCAGCGCTACCCGGCCCTCCTCGTGCTCTACGCCACCGGACTCGCCGCTCTCGCGCATCGCCGCGTTGACCCCATCGCCGAGGTCTTCGCCCGGATCACACTCCAAGACCTCGGAGAGCCACGCGTCTCCATCGCGTACGAGCTCGCGCCGAGCAACGTCCTTGACTACGACGCGCTCCGCGCAACGGACGAGTTTGCCCGCCGTAAGACGCCCGCGAGCGACCTTCTCAGCGTCGCCGTCCGTGAACACGTTGCGCCCTACATCCCCAACCAAGAGACCTACGATGAGCTCTTCGACGACCTTGAGTACCTGCACGGCATCGCGACGTTCGACGACACCAACGGGAGATGGGGTCACGCGGGGCAATTCGGGTGGCGGCACAAGTACCAGTTTGGTGACACTCGACCTGACCGGATCGTCGCGCAACATGGACGTGAGCTCGTAGACGCGGGCATGTTCCAAGGCTCGACCGAGCGACTCGAAGAGATGCACGCGGGTTACGACGAGTTCGTCAGGCGCAACTACTCCCACTTCTAGGATCCCCTCGAATTCCTTTTGCTAAGACAGATCCCGAACGGACCGGTCAGGAAATGCCGCTGTCGTGTAGCCGTTGAATGACCGGGCTGTCCCCGAGCGCCGGATCACGGATACGCGGAATCGTGTACACCAAGGCACAACCGATCAACGAGCCGGTGATTTCCTGCGCACGGTTCAGCCGTAGGAGCCGCGCATGGATCGCGACTCCCTTGCAGGGGTTGCGAATCTGTCGGCAGATCAAGGGGCAAGGGCAGCGTGTCCCATCGGGCCTCTAGCCTCCGCTTCTGTGGCCGATGCTTCCCCGAATTTCACCCTGGCTGACCTCGAAGCGCGCCTGTGGGAGGCGGCCAATTCGTTGCGCGGACCGGTGGATCCAGCCGATTTCAAGGCCTACGTGTTCCCGATCCTCTTCTTCAAGTGGATCAGTGATACCTGGGACCTCGAGCACGCTCACGCCCTCGCTGACTTCGGCGGCGCCACCTCCCCTGAGGTCGAGGCCGACTACCACCGCTTCGATGTGCCCGACGGTTGCCACTGGGCCGACCTGCGCGCCGTTTCCACAAATGTCGGCGTGGCGCTTCAGCGGATCCTCGACCGGCTCGCCGAAGCCAACCCCGACAAGCTCGCTGGCATCTTCGGCGACGTGGCTTGGGGCAACAAGGAACGGCTCCCAGAGCCGTCGCTGCTCAACCTCATCGACACCTTCGACGGCTTGACGCTGAATCCCGAAGTGGTGTCACACGACATGCTCGGCGCGGCGTATGAGTACCTGCTCAAGGAGTTCGCCGACGCGAGTGGCAAGAAGGCCGGAGAGTTCTTCACTCCCCGCGCCGTTGTGCGCCTGCTCGTGCACCTCCTTGCTCCCACGGCGGATGAGACGGTCTGCGATCCGGCGTGCGGGTCCGGCGGCATGCTCGTAGAGACGATCGCCGCGGTGCGCGAAGCCGGTGGCGATCCGCGCACGCTGCGCCTCTTTGGGCAGGAGGTGAACCTCACGACCTCTGCCATCGCGCGGATGAACCTCTACCTCCACGAGCTCGAGGACTTCCGCATCCTGCGCGGCGACACGCTGCGCGACCCTGCCTTTCGCGATCACGAAGGCGCGTACGAGCGCTTCGACGTGGTGATCGCCAACCCGCCGTTCTCCCTGAAGAACTGGGGTGCTGACACGTGGACGGTCGACCCGCGCGCTGTCTGCGGTGTACCGCCGGCTGGCAACGCTGACTTCGCCTGGGTCGAGCACATGGTCGCCGCGATGCGTCCGGAGACGGGCCGCGTGGGTGTGGTGATGCCGCACGGTGTGCTGTTCCGCGGCGGCGTGGAAGCGCGCATCCGTCAATGCCTGCTCGAGCAGGACCAGCTCGACGCGGTGATCGGCCTGCCACCGAACCTCTTTTATTCGACATCGATCCCTGCGTGCCTGCTGATCTTCCGCTCAGTGAAGACGAAGGAACGACGGGGTGCGGTGCTGATGGTCGACGGCTCGGCATCGTTCACGAAGGGTCGCAACCAGAACCAGCTCATGGACGCGGATGTCGAAGCGATCCTCGCGGCATACCGCACCGGTGACCACCCCGATGGCGACAGCGGGGTTGCCGTGCGACTCGTCGATCATGCCGAGCTCAAAGAGAACGGCTGGGACCTCAACATCGGTCGCTACCTGCACGCCGCCGCGGCCGAGGCGATCGACGTGGCGACCGCGCTCGTGGGGTTACGCACGGCGCAGGCCGCGCTCCGCGACACCGAGTCGAAGTTGGACGAGCGCCTCCGCGAGGCCGGCTATGCGTAGCGGTTGGAGGCGGACAACGCTCGGAGAGATCGCGGAGATCATTGGAGGCGGGACGCCGAAGACCTCAATCGATGAGTACTGGGGTGGCCCGATCCCTTGGATCACCCCGACCGAGGTGACCGCTTCTGAAGGTTCGGTGATCAGCACGACGGCGCGCACGCTGACTCGAGATGGGCTTGCGAATTCGGGCGCGCGGTTACTGCCGGTTGGCTCTGTCCTTCTCACGTCGAGGGCGACGATCGGAGCCGTCGCCCTCGCTGGCGTCGAGATGGCGACGAACCAAGGTTTCGCGTCACTTGTTGCCGGGCCCGCGGTGCTTCCGGCGTACCTCATGTACTGGTGTCAAGCACACCGGGCCGATTTCGTCGGTCGCGCCGGCGGTAACACTTTTCTCGAGGTCTCGAAGACGAACGTCAAGACTGTCCCGATCGACGTTCCACCTCTCGCCGAGCAGGGGAGGATCGTCGATCTCGTGAATGGCCTGGACGGAGTTGGCCACACGATCGACGGTTTGTCGCTAGCGTCCGCGCGGGCCGCGGACGCGCTGATCGAGAACCTCATCTTCGTCGCATCGGCCGAGGAGGGCTGGCCCAACCGGACTTTGCGAGAGCTTGGGCGAGACAGGAGCCTCATCGGCGGTCCGTTCGGATCCTCTCTCGTCCGCGCGGACTACCTCGATGACGGCGTGCCCGTGATCCGGGGAACCAACCTTTCCACCGGGACGCGGTGGGTGGGTGGCGACTTCGTGTTCGTGAGCCCGGGCAAGGCGGACGCCCTCGCTCGGAATCTTGCGCTTCCTGGGGACGTGATCTTCACGCAACGTGGGACCCTCGGCCAGGTCGCGATTGTTCCCCCGACCTACGAGCGCTTCGTTGTTTCGCAGAGTCAGATGCGAATGCGCGTCGCACCGGACAAGGCGCTGGCTGAGTACATCTACTTCGCATTCCGTTCGCCCCGACTCATATCAGCGATCGAGGACCGGAAGATCGCAACCGCGAACCCGCACATCAATCTCGGCATTCTCGCGGAGTTGACGGTCCCCGTGCCTGACATGGAACGGCAGCGAGCAATTGTGGGTTGCCTCGTTGCCATGGAGGAACAGGGTGAGATGGTCGCGGCGAACGCGAGCGCACTCGACAGGGCACGATCTGCGATCTTGGCGGATCTCCTGTCCGGCGAGCACGAGATCCCGGAGTCGTATGACCGTCTCCTGGCGCCAGCGTGAGCTTCTCGGAGCGGGAGACCGTTCAGGCGGCGATCGTGGAGCGACTCGTCGCGCTCGGGTGGACGCACGTACCGGGGTCTGAGCTCGATCGCAACGTGTACTCCTCGGTCGTCGAGCCCGAGGTCGAGGCTGCGCTGGTGCGCCTGAACCCGCTGATCGCCGAGGAGCCGTCGCGGATCGACGAGGTGCTTCCGAGGATCCGTGCCGCGCTGCTCACCGCGGCAACCGACGGTCTCGTTGCGGCGAACGAGCGCATGACGACGTGGTTGCGCGGGCACTCGACGATCAAGTACGTCGGCACGGACTCCTACGAGCCGGTGCACCTCATCGACTTCGAGCATCCTGAGCGCAACCGGCTTGTCGTCTCGGACGAGGTGACGTTCGGGCAAGCGCCGCACGCGCGTCGGTTCGACATCGTGTTGTGGGTCAATGGCTTCCCGCTCATCGTCGGTGAGACGAAGCCGGCGACGGACGCGAGCAAGTCGTGGCTCAACGGCGCCCGAGACGTTCACGATGTGTACGAGGATGAGTGCGCGCCGTTCTTCGGCCCGAACGTGCTCTCGTTTGCGACCGAAGGCCGCGAGTTCCACTACGGCGCGGTGAGTCAGCCTGCCGAGCATTGGCTGATGTGGGGCTCGACGTCGGACCCGTTCGGCCTGGCGGGCGGTGCCCGTGTCATGAGGTCGGTCGAGCTGCTGTTGAACCCGGCGCGCATCTTGTCGATCCTGCGTGACTTCACGTTGTTCGACCGTCCGGTGCGCGACGGCCGTCCGCAGCTCACCAAGATCATCCCGCGCTACCCGCAGGTCGAGGGCGTGGAGGCAATTCACGCGCGAGTGCTCTCGACCGACCGTCGCCAGGGCTTGATCTGGCACTACCAGGGCACCGGAAAGACGCTGCTCATGGGCTTCGCCGCGTTGCATCTCCTCAACGACGAGCATCTCCATGGCCCGACGGTGCTGATCGTGCTCGACCGCGTCGATCTCGTGGAGCAGACCGCCCGGCAGTTCCAGACCGCTGGGATGCCACGCCTCAAGGTCGCCGGCTCGAAGGACGACCTCGCTCGACTCCTCTCCGAGGGCACTCCTGGTGTGATCGTCACCACGATCTTCAAGTTCGAGGGCGCCGGGTTGCTCAACGAGCGAGACAACCTGATCGTGATGGTCGACGAGGCGCACCGTACCCAGGAAGGTCGACTCGGCGACGACCTGCGCGCCGCCCTTCCGAACGCCCAGTTCTTCGGCCTCACCGGCACACCTATCGCCGACAAGGACCGCAACACCTTCAAGCTCTTTGGCGACCCGCTCGATCCGGGTTGGGTCCTCAACCGCTACACGATCGAACGATCCATCTCCGACGGGTCCAGCGTCCCCGTGCACGTCGAGACCCGGCTCGTCGACTTCCACGTGGATCGCGAGCGGCTCGACGAAGCCTTCGCCGCGATGGCCGGCGAGGAAGGCCTGTCCGACGAGGAACGCGAGCTGCTCGCCGACCGAGCCACCAGCCTCCGTACGTTCATGCTCAACCCGGCGCGCGTCCACGCGGTGTGCGAGGACATCGTGCAGCACTACCTGCGCAAGGTCGCGCCGCTCGGGCTCAAGGCTCAGGTCGTCGCCTACGACCGCGAGCTGTGCGTCGCCTACCACGACGAGCTCACGCGACTGCTCGCCAAACCCGGCCGCGACGGCGACAACGAGGTCGCCGTCGTGATGACGGTCGGCACCAAGAAGGACGAGCCAAAGGAGTGGCGGGAGCGCTTCGCGCTCGAACGCGAAGACGAAGCCGCGGTCAAGGCCCGGTTCTCCGACCACACCGATCCTCTGCGTCTCCTCGTCGTCACGGCCAAGCTGCTCACCGGCTTCGACGCGCCGATCGAGGGTGTGATGTACCTCGACAAGCCACTGCGGCTCCACACACTGTTCCAGGCGATCTGTCGCACCAACCGCCGGTGGACGAACCCGGCCACCGGGCAAGAGAAGCTCTACGGTCTCGTCGTCGACTATGTCGGCCTCGGCAACCAGATCGCCACGGCGCTCCGCGACGCCGATCCCGAGCGCGGCGGTCGACGGGCCGTCGACGTCGACGACCTGTTGGCCGAGTTCGAGAGCGCGCTCGAGATCGCGCTCGCCCGCTTCGACGGCCTCGATCGCACTGATGGGGCGTTCGCCGCGCTCATGGACGCGCAGGAGCGCATCCCTCCGGGCGAGGCTCGCGACGCGTTCGCTCGCGAGTACCTCACCGTGGAGGGGCTGTGGGAGTTCCTCGATCCGAACCCGGCGTTGGAGGCACGCCGGGCCGACTATCGGTGGCTGGCCCAGGTCTACGAGAGCGTTCGGCCCACCGGCGTGAGCGACGCGCTGCTGTGGCACCGACTCGGCGCCAAGACCCTCGAGCTCGTGCACAGCCACATCGAAGGTGTGCGCGTCACCGGCACCGGGCTCGACGAGGTGATCGTCGA
>JBBDWT010000093.1:0-29868 GCA_040902705.1 Acidimicrobiia bacterium
CAGCTCGCCGGAGCCGACCGGGCCATGCTCGACCTCGCGCGCGCGCACGCCGTGGAACGGGTGCAGTTCGGTCGCCCGGTCGCGGGGTTCCAGGCCGTCCGCCACCGCTTGGCCGACGCGCTGGTGGCCGTCGAGGCCCTCGAGGCGAGCGTCGGCGCCGCGTGGGACGAGCCGGGACCCGACACGGCGGCGCTCGCGAAGGCCGTCGCCGGGCGAACCACCCGGACCGTCGCCGCCCACTGCCAGCAAGTGCTCGCCGGCGTCGGCTTCACCACCGACCATCCCTTCCACCGGTACCTGAAGCGGACCATGGCGCTCGAGGGCCTCTTCGGCACGGCCGACGAGATCGTGCTGGACCTCGGCCGGCGGCTGCTCGCCGCCCGCCACGTGCCGACGCTGATCGAGCTCTGATCCGGGCGCCGTCGAGAGCACCGGCACCGCGGCGATTGCCGCGGAAACCCTCCTCTCGTACACTGCGAATCAGATAATCGACAGATCGGGGCCGGCCACGCCGGCGTGCTCGAAGGGGTGCGATGCAGGAGGGAGTGCTGTGAGCGACTTCGAGACGATCGACTTCTTCACCGACGAGTCGCTCGTCAAGGACCCGTATCCCTACTTCGACGAGCTCCGTGCGCGCTGTCCGGTGCAGCCCGAGCCGCATCACGGTGTGGTCATGGTCACCGGCTACGAGGAAGCCCTCGAGGTGTACCACGACACGGCGACGTTCTCGTCGTGCATCTCGGTGAGCGGACCGTTCCCGGGGCTCCCCGTCGCGTTGGAGGGCGACGACATCAGCGCGCTCATCGAGGAGCACCGCGACGAGCTCCCGATGAGCGACCAGCTCCCCACGTTCGATCCGCCCAAGCACACTGACCACCGGGCGCTGCTGATGCGCCTGCTCACGCCCAAGCGCCTCAAGGAGAACGAGGCGTTCATGTGGCGTCTCGCCGACCGTCAGATCGACGAGCTCGTCGCTCACGGAGAGTGTGAGTTCATCACCGAGTTCGCAGGACCGTTCACGATGCTGGTCATCGCCGATCTCCTCGGCGTGCCCGAAGCCGATCACGAGACCTTCCGAGCCGAGCTCGGGGGTGGGCGCCCCGGCCGCGCGATCGGGAGCACGAGCCACGACCCGATGGCGCACAACCCCCTGGAGTTCCTCTATCAGCGCTTCACCGACTACATCGAGGAGCGTCGGCGCGAGCCCCACGACGACGTGCTGACCAGTCTCGCCACCGCGACCTTCCCCGACGGCTCGACACCCGAGGTCATCGACGTCGTGCGCGTCGCGGCGAACCTGTTCGCGGCCGGCCAGGAGACCACAGTGCGCCTCCTCGCCACGTCGCTCATGCTCATCGCCGAGCGCCCCGACCTCCAGCAGCACCTGCGGGACGACCGTGACGCGATCCCCGACTTCATCGAGGAAGCCCTGCGGATCGAGAGCCCGGTCAAGGGCGACTTCCGCCTGTCACGGGTGCCGACGACCGTCGGTGGCGTCGAGCTCCCGGCGGGCACCACCGTGATGGTCCTCAACGGTGCCGCGAACCGGGACCCCCGCCAGTTCGAGCACCCGGAGGAGTTCCTCGTCGACCGCGCGAACGCGCGGCAGCATCTCGCGTTCGGGCACGGCAGCCACTTCTGCCCCGGCGCACCCCTTGCGCGGGCCGAGACACGTGTGAGCATCGAGCGGCTGCTCGACCGCATGACCGACATCAGGATCTCGGAGAGCGCACACGGACCGGCTGGGGCCCGGCGGTACGAGTACGCACCGACCTACATCCTGCGCGGCCTTCAGCGCTTGCACCTCGAGTTCACTCCGACCGGCTGACCTCCGCACGAGCTCGCAGACAGCAACGCGTCCGTCACGGATACGAACCTCCGTTGCCGATCGGTGCGACCGGGGAGAACGCGACGGGCATCGTCTCGTAGCCGCTCACGAAGCTCGCCGGCCGGAAGAAGGGCTCGACGTCGTCGACGAGGTGGAGGTCGGGCAACCGGTCGAGGAGTCGCTCGTACGCGACCTTCAGCTCGAGGCGGGCGAGTGCGGCACCGAGGCAGAAGTGTGGGCCGAAGCCAAAGGCGACGTGGTCGTTGGGTGAGCGGCCCACGTCGAACGTCATCGAGTCGGGGAAATGGTCCTCGTCACGGTTCGCCGACGGGTAGAGGAGCAGCAGCTTCTGACCCTCCTCGATGGTCTTGTCGTGGATCTCGACGTCGCGCGTGGCGGTGCGGGCCATGTTCTTGATCGGCGAGACCCACCGCAGTGACTCCTCGACGGCCGGACCGACGAGCGCGCGATCGGCGAGGAGCCGCTCCCACCGAGCGCGGTCGACCAAGAGCTGGTACATGCCGCCCGTGATGACGTGACGGGTGGTCTCGTCACCGCCGATGAGGATCAGCAGCGACTCGTGGACGAGCGCGTCGTCGTCGAGCTGGTCGCCGTCGATCTCTGCGTGCACGAGGACGCTCATGAGGTCGTCGCGCGGGCACCGGCGGCGATCGTCGATGACACCGCCGATGTAGCCGACGTACGCCTCGAACGCGCTCGCCATGGCGAGCACGAGCTCGTCGTCGGTCTGGCCCTGGCCGCGCATCAGATCGTCCGACCACTGCAACAGTGCCGGGTGGTCCTGCGGTTCGACACCGAGGGCGTCGCCGATCATCACGAGGGGCAGCCACGCCGCGAAGTCGGACACGAAGTCACACGCACCCTGCTCGCACACCTTGTCGATCAGGCGGTCGACGACCTCGACGATCCGCGGCTCCAGATCGCGCACCCGTTGCGGCGTGAACCCACGGTTGACGAGCTTGCGCCGGCGCAGGTGCTCGGGGTCGTCCATGTCGATCATCATCGAGATCGGCCCCGTGTCGGGCCGGATCCCACCCGCATTGCTGAAGACCGCGGGATTGGTCTCGATCGCCTTGAGGTCGTCGTACCTCGCGATGCCCCAGAGCCCGGCAGCGTCGTCCCAGTGCACCGGGTCGTTCGCCCGCAGCCATGCGAGCTCCGCGTGCGGGTTCCGCCCCCAGAAGTCTCCGCTGCCGATCGCGATGTCAGGCGCCGTGGCCATCGGGTCCCCTGTCGTGTTCGGCGTGCAGGTCAGCGCCGCGTCATCGTCCGGCAGTGTAAGACCTGCTCTCGCACTTGACGGTGGTCGCTCCTCATCGCGCGGATGTCAGGCGGGGTAGACGCGCACATCCGTTGCCTTGATGACGCTCCAGAGCTCGTGGCCCGGCTGCACGCCGAGCTCCTGGGCCGCGGCACCCGTGATCTCGGCGATGACGGGGACGGCACCGTCGAGGCGTACCCGCACGCGATCGGCGAGGACGTCGAGATCGGCGACGGTGCCCCGCCAGCGGTTGCGAGGACTGCCGTCGGGCTCGGATCGGTACAGCGCCACCGCTCGGGGATTGACGGCGGCGAAGACGTCACCGTCCAGATGCGTGTCGCCGGTCTCGAGCGTCGTGCCGTGCTCGAGGGAGATGGCGCCATGCGTCGCGTTCCCGCGGTAGAGGTTCAGACCGACGAGCTCCGCGACGTAATCCGATCGAGGGTGCGCGCTCACCTCGCTGACGGTACCGATCTGTGAGACGCGTCCGGCCTCGATGACGACGAGCCGGTCAGCGAGCGTCGCGGCATCGATCGGATCGTGCGTGACCATGATCCGGATGCCGGTGAAGGCGCCGAGGTGGCGACGGAGCTCGCGACGGATCTCGGCTCGGGTGCCGGCGTCGAGCGCGGCGAGCGGTTCGTCCAGCAACAGGAGCCGGGGGTTGGGTGCGAGCGCGCGCGCGAGCGCGACGCGCTGGGCCTGGCCACCGGAGAGCGATCGCGGCTTGTCGCCCGCGTGGTCACCGAGACCGACTCGGTCGAGCCACTCGTCGGCAACCCGCCGGGCGTCGCGCCGGGACATGCCTCGGTTGCGGAGCCCGAACGCGACGTTGTCCCGCGCGTCGAGGTACGGGAAGAGGAGGTAGTCCTGGAAGACGACTCCGATCGGGCGCCGCTCGGGAACGACATAGGTGCTGGTCGCGGGATCGTCGAGGACGATGTCATCGACGCGGACGTGGCCGGCGTCGAGGCGGAGGAGCCCGGCGAGGATCCGCAGCATGGTGGTCTTGCCCGCGCCGTTCGGGCCCAGCACCGCAACGACCTCCTCGTCGCCGGCCGAGAGGTCGACGTCGAGGTCGAGTGTGCCGATCCTGGCGCACAGGCTCGCGTCGAGGTTCATGACGCGGCCGACGGGAGCCACCGGTCGCGCAACGACACGAGCACGACGATCGAGACGGCGATGAGGACGAGGCTGAGGGCGATCGCTCGCTCGGGATCGGACTGGAGCTCCAGGAACACCGCGAGCGGCATCGTCTGCGTACGGCCCTGGATGTTGCCCGCGAAGGTGATCGTCGCGCCGAACTCACCGAGGGCGCGAGCCCACGCCAGTGCAGCCCCGGCGACGAGCGAGGGTGCGAGGAACGGGAGCGTGACCCTGCGGAAGGTCGTCCAGCGGCCCGCGCCGAGGGTGGCCGCGGCGTCCTCGTAGCGCGTGTCGATCGAGCGCAGCCCAGCTTCGACCGTGATCACGAGGAAGGGCATCGCGACGAACGTCTCGGCGAGGACCGCGCCCGCGGTGTTGAAGGTGAACTGGATGCCGAACCAGTCGTGGAGCTGCTCTCCCACCAAGCCGGATCGACCGAAGGCGAACAGCAGCGCCACGCCCCCGACGACGGGAGGCACGACCATCGGGAGCAGGACGAGCGCGCGCACCAACGGGCGACCGACGAAGTCGACGCGTGCGAGCAACCACGCCAGCGGCACCCCGAGCACGATCGAGAGCCCGGTCGCCCAGATCGAGCACAGCAGTGACAGGCGGAGCGCGTCGCGTGCCTGCTCCGACGAGAGATCCGACCAGAGGTCGGACCAGGGTGTGCGCTGGAGCAGGCCGATCAGCGGCAGCGCGAACAACGCCACTGCGACCGAGGCGACGAGCACCACGAAGAGCGGCGCGCGCCGTCCGCGGCGCGAGCGCGGGCCCACCGTCCCGGTCATGCGGGGAGGAAGCCGTACTTCGCGAGGATCTTCTGGCCGGCAGGCGACACCACGTACCCGGCGAACGCCTTCGCGGTCGCGGGGTTCGCGGCGTCGGCGAGGAGGGCGATCGGATATGTCGCGAGCTGGTTCTGCGAACGTGGGATCTTCACACCCTTGACCGACGAGCCTGCCGCCTCGACATCTGTCACGTAGCCGATCGCGGCGTCGGCGTCACCCGTCGAGACTGCGGTCAGTGTCGCGGTGGCGTTCTGCCCGCGCGTGACCCGGTCGACCGGGATGTCCACACCCGCATCGCCGAGCGCCGTGTCGGCGTACTTCCCGCACGGCACCTCCCGGGCGCACAGAGCGACGACACCGATGCCCGCGAGGTCGGCGAGCGTCTTGACCTTCTCCGGGTTGCCGGGCTTGACCGCGATCTCGAGCTCGTTCTGCGCGAACACGACCGGCTTCGTGGTGACCTGACGGCCGTCGACGAGCTGGACCATGTTCGCCTCGTCGGCCGACGCGAGCACGTCCACAGGCGCGCCGCTCTGCACCTGGAGCACCAATGCCGACGACGCGTCGAAGCTGAACGTGACGTCTGTGCCCCGGTGCTTCTTCTCGAACCTCGTCCCGATCTCGGTGAACGCCCCGGTCAAGGACGATGCCGCGGCGACCGTGATCGCGCCGGTCGGCTTCGCCCCGACACGACCCGACGCGGACGCACCGGGACTCACGAACACCGCGACCGCGACGACGAGCGCCGGCATGAGGCGGACCCTGATGCGAACCGTGCTCCGCATGAGTACCTCCAGGTCGGCGAGCCCGCGGCATGGCTCGGGCGCTGCTCTAGTCTGAGTGAGACTATTCGCGCGCGGTGAAGCCGCGCGGTGCGGCACGGAAGGGGTCCGGGTTGGCCAGGGCGACGCCTCCGGCACTCTCGCTGACCGACTGGGTCGTGCTCGGGCTCCTCGCCGAAGCGCCCCGCCACGGCTTCGCGCTCGCGAAGGAGCTCGACCGCGACACGGAGCTCGGCGGGCTCTGGACCGTGCGCCGGCCCCTCGTGTACCGGGCGATCGACCACCTGCTCGAGATCGGGTTCGCGGAGCCGCGCTTCGTCGAACCCGGCGATCACGGTCCGCACCGCACCGTCATCGCCGCCACGCGCCTGGGTCGCTCCCGACTTCGTCGATGGCTCGAGCAACCGGTCGACCATCCCCGCGACGTCCGGGCGACGCTGCTGGTCAAGCTTTCGCTTCGAGCGCGTCGTGGTGACGCGCTGGCACCGCTGGCGCAGCGCCAGCTCGACGAGTTCGCGGACGTGCAGGAAGGGCTGAGCCGCCGGCGCCGGTCGTCGAGGCGCGTCGAGCAGCTCGGGACCGAGTGGCGCTACCAGGCGAACGAGGCGATCCGCAGGTTCCTCGAAGCCATCCTCCGGGACGAACCCGACCTGCCCGGCGCGCCTCGCCGATCGGTACCCTCGGGAAGAACGGCAGCCTCGGAGAGAGGATCGAGATGAGCATCGGAGTGGAGCTCGACGACCTCCGGGACGCGATCGACGCGACCGACCGCGCCCCCTATCTCCTCACGGTGAGCGACGACGGGCGACCCCACTGCGTCGCGGCCGACTGGGCCTGGGACGGCGACGAGCTGGCGGTCTCCGTCGGCAACCGAACGCTCGCGAACGCGCGTGCACGGAAGCCGATCAGCCTCCTCTGGCCACCGCGCGAGCGCGACGGCTACAGCCTGATCGTCGACGGCGACGTCACCCGTACCGAGGGCAGCGGTGCCGGCGACAATCTCGTGGGTGTGCACCCGACGCGCGCGGTCCTGCACCGGCCCGCGACCGGCCCGACCGAGGCGCAATGCGCGGCCGACTGCGTCAGACTTCTGCAACCACCTGGTTGATGCACGAACCGATCCCCTCGATCGTCGTGGTCACGGTCTGGCCCGCGCGGAGGAACACTTGGGGATCCCGGCCGGCGCCCACGCCTCCGGGCGTGCCGGTCGCGATGAGGTCGCCCGGCTGCAGGGTCGTGAACTGCGAGATGTAGGAGACGAGTGCAGCGGTGCCGAAGATCAGGTCGCTCGTCCGAGCATCCTGCATGACCTCGCCGTCGACCTCGCACCGCAGCGCGAGATCGAGCGCATGGTCGAGCTCGTCGGGCGAGACCACGACGGGACCGACCGGTGTCGACGATTCGAACGTCTTCCCCTGCAGGAACTCGGACGTACGTCGTTGCCAGTCGCGCATCGAGATGTCGTTCACCACCGTGTAGCCCGCGACGTGATCGAGGGCATCGCCTTCGTCGACGCGACGCGCAGGTGTCCCGATGACGACGCCGAGCTCCACCTCCCAGTCGACCTGGTCGGACACCTTCGGGATGACGAGGTCGTCTCGGGCTCCGGTCAGCGCGTCGGGGTACTTCGCGAACAGCGTCGGGTACTCGGGAAGGTCGCGTCCCATCTCGAGGATGTGCGTCCGGTAGTTCAATCCGACGCAGATCACCTTCGGCGGGCGGACGGCAGGCGCGAGATCTTCCGTCACGAAGGCGGAGCGCGGCCCGTCAGCGCGGGCCTGCACGTGCCAGTCGGGCTGCCCGAGCAGCGCCACCAGATCCGGGTACGGCAATCGGACCAGGTCGTCGCCTTCGATGCGCGCCGCCGTGGTACCGCCGTCGATCCGAATGGTGGTCAGCCGCATGCGATGCTCCCGGCGACGACGACGGCCGTCACCGTGAGCATCACCGCCATGCGCCAGCTCGCGGTGCGGCGGGTCCGAGCCGTGCTCACGTCGCGGTCTGCTTGAGCACGACCTTGCCACCCTCCTCGATCACGAACATGTTGTTGCTCGACCACTGGTCGTAGTGACGGGCGCAGAGCTCGTAACCGCTGGTCGTCAGCTTCGACTGCGCGTCTTCGGAGCACCCGTCGATCTCACACTTGACGTTCATCGACACACCGATCCTGACGTTGCTCGTGGGCGAACAGGTCCGTGGCGCCCGGTATCGCCGACTCCGCGAAACAGTAGGTTGGTGACGTGATCGAGCATACGGAAGTCGTCGCCGCCCACCGCGAGCTCGTCGAAGCAAGCGATGCAGTTCGGCATCTGCTCGTGGTCGAGGACCTCACCCAGGAGAAGATCGACTCGGCGCGTGAGCGCCTCGCGCGCGCCTACGAGCGTGCATCGGTGGTCGACGAAGCAATGCTGCGGGTCTGAGCCGCGGGGTCGTTCGGCCATACGGAGCCTCGATCGAGGCGTCGGACCTGGAGCCGCCGACGGCAGCCTGCTCCCCGGCGCTCAGCAAGCATACGACCGCATCTCATCGCTCAGTGGCGCTCGGCGAGTCCGCGCACGTACGCAGCCTGGCCCGCGTGCTCGAGATCGTCCACGACCACGCTGACGAGCCTCGTGCCGAGCGACACCGGAGGGTCCCATGACTCGTCGACGATGCGGGCGAGGTCGCCCTCGGTGACGCCGCGCACGAAGCGCACCGTCTGCTCGTGGACTGCGTCGTGGTACCCGATCAGCAGGTCTCCCGATGCCGCCCGCGCCTCCGCGACCTCGTCGGAGCTGTGCCCGTACCCGGTCGCCGACGGGTCGAACGGGAGCCCGAACCGATCGACCCAGCCCTGAGCCGTCCACACCTGCGCGGTCCCGGCAACGTCGGCGATGTGGTCGTCCTGCACCCGGGTCAGGTGCCAGACGAGCCATGCGATGGAGTTCGCGGACGCGTCGGGGCGATACGCGAGCAGCTCCGCATCGAGGCCCTCGACGGCGTGGTGCACGGCCCCGCGGATGCGGTCGAAGCAATCCTCCAGGATCTCAGCGATGTTCACTGGCCGAGGTCTCCCCGATTCGCGTTCGGAAGTCACCACGCCGCGACACGCTGCAGACGGCCGACCGGATCGCTCAGGTCGTCTCGGTGTCGCGCGCGAGGAGGGCGATGATGAGAATGCTGGCAAGCGATGATCCGCAGATCACCCAATAGTCCGACTCGTTGTTCCCGCGCGAGTACGAGACGGTGAGCTCGGTCACGATGGCGTAGATGAACCACAGCGTGCTGGCGAAGAGCAACGCGCCACGCGCCGACGCCTGCGACGACGTGGCCTTCTTGCCCCACTGCACCAGCGCGCGCCACAGCAGCGCCGCGGCCGTCGCTTCCCACGCGATCGCGCCGGCGAGCAGCACCTGGTCGAGCGGCCGCGAGTCCACGAAGATCTCCACGGAGACGCCGACCCACTTGAGGTTGCCCGAACGGTTCGCCCAGTCGATCCACCCGAACGACCAGAGCAGCTCGACCAGGTTCCCGAACGCGATCACCGTGAAGTAGACGGCCCAGAGGAGCAGGAGCACCAGCCCGAGCGTCCGCCGGTCTTCCAGCCATCCCAGCACCCGATTCATACGGCGGGCACGCTAGCGGGTGCGCGCCCGCACTTGCCCGGCTCCGGCGGTCCGGGTCCGGTACGGCGTCCGCTGCATATCGTCGACGAGGCGGACCAGCAGCCGGCCGAGCTGGGCGCGCTCGTCGCTCGACCACCCGACGAGCGCCTCCGCGAGGTGCCGGCCCTGGACCTCGGCGAAGCGGTCCGCGACGGCGGCACCCCGTGCGGTCGCGGTCACGAGCACGACACTGCCGTGGTCGGGGCTGGGTGACCGCTGCGCGTAGCCACGGTCTTCCAGCGTGGTCAGCTGCCGGCTGACCGCACCGGTGTCCATCCGCGCCGCGCGTGCCACGTCGGCGACCGGACGCGCCTCGCGTTCGTCGAGCACTCGCAGGACCTGCACCGCTTGTTGTGACAGGTCGACGCCGGCCGCAGTCGCCAGGCTCGCGAAGATCCGCCGACTCGAGAGCAGCCGTTGGAGTCGGGCGAGGCCGCGATCGAGCTCGGTCGAGACCGCGGCCATCGCGTCAGGCTTGGCCGAGGAAGGCATCGGTGGTCTCGCAGATGTACGCGATCCCGTCGTCGTCGATGGAGTGGTTGCACGGCAGGATCAGCCCGGTCTCCATCACGCGATCCGCGTTCGGAAGACCGCCGTCGGCCACCCGGTGTGGGATGTCCTTGAACGCGGGCTGGCGGGTGACGTTGCCCGTCCAGACCATCCTCGTGTCGACGCCCGCCTGCTCCATGTGCTGCTGGTAGTCGGTGCGTGAGACGCCGGACTCGGGACGGATCATGATCGGGAACATGTGCCACCCGGTGTCGACCTCGGGCGTCAGCCGAGGGAGCACGAACACGTCGGCGTGCCCGGCGAAATGCTCGCTCAGGAGGGCGAAGCTCCGCTTGCGGCGAGCGAGGTTGTCGGCGAGCTTCTGCATCTGCACCACCCCGAACGCCGCGGAGATCTCCGAGGGCTCGAAGTTCCAGCCGACCTCGTCGAAGATGAACAGGTCGTCGTACTCGAGACCGTCGAGGTCGGAGAAGAAGCGGCGATCACCGCGTTCGCCCCGCTTCGATCCGTAGATGGCGATCTCGCTGCGCCGGCCCCAGCGCCGGAGCAGCAGCGTGCGGTCGACCAGCTCGGGATCGTCGAGGCACACCATCCCCCCCGTCCCGGCAGCAGTGATGATGTGGGACAGCGCGAAGCTCGTCAACGAGATGTCGCTACGCGTGCCCGTCGGAGTCCCACGCAGGGTGGCACCCAGGCAGTCGCACGAGTCCTCGACGACCTGCAGCACGTGGCGGTCGGCGATCTCGCGGATCCGGTCCCAGTCCGGACAGTTCCCGATCAGGTTCGGCGCGAGGATCGCCTTGGTTCGCGGGCCGAGTGCGCCTTCGATCGCGTCGACATCGATCTGGTAGGTGTCGTCCTCAACGTCGACGAACACAGGCACGAGCTGCGCGCGCACCATCGGTGCGATGTCGGTCGAGAAGGTCACGGCTGCGGTGACGATCTCGTCGCCCGGCTCGAGCCCGAGCAGCTCCACCGCGAGGTAGAGGGCCGACGAGCCCGAGTTGACCATGACGCCTCGCTGCTTGCCGAAGGTCTTTGCGACGAGGCGTTCCATCTCGCGGACGTGCGGGCCGATCCGCAGCGCCGTCGGTCCCCCGCGGAGCACGGCGAGCACTGCTTCGATCTCGGCGTCGTCGTGGACGCTGCCGGCGTACTCGATGCGTCGGGTTGCCATGACGGGACCGTACGAGAGGGGTGTTGACTGAATCAAGGATGCCGGGCGCCGATATCGTCGGCCGACGGCGCCGAGCAGGCGTCCCGGCGAGGGGGATGGATGGACGCGGTGGACGAGGTTCCGTTCGAGGTCGACGCGGTCGTCGCCGAGGCCGCCCGCCGTACGGGAGGTCTCGACGACTTCGGCGAGGGGCCGTTCCTCGAGCCGATGGGCCTCTTCCTCGACTCGCTCCAGCGTGAGGCCCGGCTGAACGAGCTCGGCCGCCTCATCGCACGTGAGCGGATCCTCCTTCACACCGTGAACCGGCTCGACTACGTGGAAGACCGCAAGCGGTTTCCGGCGATCGCCGAAGAGCGCATCGTCGCGCCCGTATTCATCATCGGGTTCCCGCGCACGGGCACGACGATCCTGCACGACATCCTCGCTCAGGACCCCGACAGTCGGGCCCCGCTGACATGGGAGACGATGTTCCCGTCGCCTCCACCAGAAGCCGCGACCTTCGACACCGACCCTCGGATCGAGCAGTGCGCCGCGACGCTGCCGAACGCCAAGACCGAGACGGAGAGGGATCGGAAGTTCAGGGCGATGCACCCGATGGGCGCAACGCTCTCGCAGGAGTGCGTGACGATGATGGGCGAGTCGATGTGCACGCCCCTGTTCCACAACCAGTTCCGCGTCCCGTCGTTCGAGGACTGGGTCGACACCGAGGCCGACTGGTCGCACGTCTACGCGTTCCACGAACGGCAGCTGCAGCATCTGCAGTGGCACAACCATCGCGACCGTTGGGTCCTGAAGACGGGCGCCCACATGTGGGGGCTCGAGCACCTGCTGCGCACCTACCCCGATGCGCGCATCGTGTTCACGCATCGCGATCCCGTGAAGTCAGTGACGTCGTACGCCAGCCTCACGACGCTCGTGCGGGAAGCCGGGAGCGACGAGGTCGACCAGTTCGAGATCGCTCAGGACTGGATCGCCCGCCTCGATCGAGTGATCGCGCACGCCATGGAGGTACGCGACGCGGGTCCGTACCCCCAGGCGACCTTCTACGACATGCAGTTCTCCGACTTCGTCGCGGACCAGTTCGCCGTCGTGCGCGACATCTACGCGGCGTTCGACCTGCCGATGACCGACGAGGGTGCGGCACGGATGCAGGCGTTCATCGCCGACAACCCGAAGGGCAAGCACGGGCTGCATCTCTACACCCCCGAGGAGTACGGGATCGACCCTGACATCGTGCGTGAGACCTTCCGCCCGTACATCGAGCGGTTCGACCTCGCCCCCGAATGACGCGGTCCGAGGCCGTGGCGAAAGGAACCGGATGCCCGATACGCAGCAGTCGACGATGCAAGCATGGCGCACACACGAGTACGGGCAGCCGCTCGACGTGCTCCGACTGGACACCGTGCCGATCCCGGAGCCGGAAGCGGGCGAGGTGCGGGTGCGCGTCCAGGCGATCCCGCTCAACCTGAACGATCTCGAGCGCATCACCGGCGGCAACATGATGGTGCGCCCCGACCTGCCCTACAGCCCGGGCATGGAGGTCATGGGCGTCGTCGATGCCTGCGGTCCTGGCGCCGAGGCGTGGCGCGGCGCTCGAGTCGTCGCGATGCCCAAGGGCGCGCACGGTGGCTATGCCGAGTTCGCGATCTGCCCGACGATCTCGATGTTCGCCATGCCCGAGGCGATCCCGCTGCCTGATGCCGCGGCGCTCTACTTCCCGTTCCACCTCGCGTGGTTGGGGCTCTTCGATCGCGCGGAGCTGCAGGCCGGTGAGACCGTGCTCATCCACGCGGCCGCGGGCGGCGCGGGCTCGGCCGCGGTCCAGCTGGCGGTGCACGCCGGCGCGCGCGTCTTCGCCACGGCCGGATCCGACGACAAGGTGGCGCTGTGCCGCGAGCTCGGCGCGGACGTCGCGATCAACTACCTCGTCGATGACTTCTGCGAGATCGTCATGACCGAGACGGGCCAGCGCGGCGTCGACGTCGTGTTCGACAACGTGGGCGAAGCGGTCCTGGCGCAGTCGTTGAAGTGCACTGCGTACAACGGCCGCTACCTGATGATGGGCTTCGCGTCGGACAAGACCAAGGCCGACGAGCCCTTCATCGTTCCCCGACAGGTGGCCGCCGGCAACCTCAAGATATGTGGCGTGCTCCTCGCGTATGCGCAACCGGAGGTCGCCACGATGGTCAAGCAGGCGATGGGCTTCAACTTCCTCTCACGTGAGCTGGGTGAGCACATCACCGAGTCGGTGATCCGGCTCGTCCTCGAGAAGAAGGTGCACGCGGTCATCGGCGATGTCGTCGGCTTCGACCAGCTCCCGGTGGCGATCGACGCGATGGCCAACCGTCGGACGACAGGCCGGACGATCGTCACCGTCCCGGTGAGACACTGAGCGTCGCGGGCGACTCGTCGTGACGAGCAACCTCGCGTCACTGCTCGTAGATCACCCGTTCGCGGACGAGGACGCGCTCTTGCACTCCGTCGACGAGTCGGTCACCGCGGGCGAGGCGCGCCGCGCGGCTCGCGAGATCGCCGATCGCCTGCGGGCCTCCGGCGTCACGCCGGGTCACGCGGTCGCGGTGCAGCTACCGAACAGTCCCGCGGTCGTCACCACCATGGCGGGGATCTGGCTGGCCGGAGGGGTGTTCGTACCGGTCAACCCGCGGCATCCCGCGGCAGAGGTCGACCGCGTGCTGGAGCTCACCGAACCGGCAGCGATCATCCGGACCGAGGGAACAGAGGTGCGCCCGACCACCCGCACGTACGATCCGGCGACCGCGTTCGTGCTGTGGACCTCGGGCACCACGGGCGCGCCGAAGGCGATCCTCCACACCCATGAGGCATACCTCGAGCTGCTCGATCGCGTGCTGGGACCGTTGCGGTCGGGTCCGGCCGACCCGTCGAAGCGCCCGATGCCGAATCTCGTCCCGGTGTCCCTCGCGCTGAACGCGGGTCTCTACAACACGCTGTTCGGCCTGCGTGCGGGTGCCGCGGTCGTCATCATGGACCGCTTCGAGACCGACACGTTCGCCGAGCTCGTCCAGCGGTTCGAGATCCGGTCCACCGTCCTTCCGCCTGCCGCGATCACGGCGCTCAACGACGATCCCGACATCCTCGACCTCACGCCGCTGAAGTACGTGCGCAGCATCACTGCTCCCCTGTCTCCGCTCCAGGCCCGTCGCTTCACCGACAAGTTCGGCGCGTTCGTGCTGAACAGCTACGGCCAAGCGGAGATCGGCGAGGTGATCGGTTGGACCGCGGCCGACGCGAAGACCCACCCCGAGAAGGTCGGGGCCGTCGGTCGCCCTCATCCCGGCGTCGACCTCAAGATCGTCGGGGAGCACGGTGACGAGCTGGACGAGGGGTCGGTCGGGGTGCTCTACGTCCGCCCGCCGCAGATGGCCGCGGGCTACGCGAGCGGTGATCGGCTCGACGATCGAGTGGACCGCGATGGCTTCATCAACACGGGTGATGTCGCGCGGATCGATGCAGAGCACTTCGTGTGGATCGAAGGTCGGGTCGGTGACCTGATCAACCGCGGCGGCAACAAGGTGTTCCCCGGTGACGTCGAGGAGGTCCTGCGCCTCGCGCCCGAGGTGACCGATGCCGCCGTCGTGGGTGTTCCCGACGAGCGGCTCGGCGAGGTGCCGGTGGCGTTCGTGGCCGGAAGCCCGATCGCGCCTGCCGCGCTCGAGGCCCTCTGTCGCGAGCACCTCGTCGCGTACAAGGTTCCGGTGGCGTTCCATCATGTCGAGCACCTGCCGCGCAGCGAGATCGGCAAGGTGCAGCGATCCGAGCTCGCCGCGCTGCATCGGACGCGCACCGACGAGCTCGCCTGACGCGCGACATCCGCGAGCGTCGCTTCGGGAGATGACCGCTCGTCACACGCCGCGGATCCCCGCGCGCGCGGCGAGGCGCCTGAACTCCAACGCGTTGCGTGGCGCAGCCGCGCCACGGTCGTTGTTGAAGTACACCCAGCCAGCGAGGCTGTCGCCGTAGTGCGTGAGGATCCGTTCGCACCAGGTGGCGAGCGCTCGACGACCGTACGCAGGCGCAACGCGCGCGGTGCCCTCGTGGAGGCGCAGATAGCACCAGGTGGTGGTGCGCACCAGCGGCCCGTGCGTACCCCTTCGGTCCCACCAGACCAGCGCGGACCCGCGTCGGTGCAGCACCTCGTACACCCGCTCCTCGTGCCAGCGTTCATCCCGGAGCTCGACGGCCACGTGGACGTCGGTGCCGAACGCTTCGAGGGTGGCATCGAGCCGTGCCGGATCGCAGGGAAAGTGAGGCGGCAGCTGGAGCAGGATCGGGCCGAGCTTCGGACCGAGCTGTCGCGCCCGCGACGCGAAGAGCCGTACCGGAGCGACGGGATCGCGCAAGCGCTTCACGTGGGTCAGGTAGCGGCTCGCCTTCACGGCGAAGCAGAAGTCGGCGGGCGTCGCCTCGGCCCAACGACGGAAGCTGCCCTCGGTCGGGAGCCGATAGAAGCTGTTGTTGATCTCGACGGTGTCGAAGAGCTCTGCATATCGCTCCAGCCAGCGCCGCTGCGGGACTCCGACCGGGTAGATGGACGGCCGCCACTCGCGGTACTGCCACCCCGAGGTTCCGACCCGCAGCGTCCCCACGCGGTCAGCGTACGGGTGCCGGGCGCGAGACCGAACACCACGGTGCGGGTCTCCGCTTCTCCTCGGGGTGCCCGGTCCTGTCCGTTCACACGAACCCGCAGTACCGTCCGCGCGGTGTCGACCCACGTGGCGTTCCTGCGGGGTATCAACGTCGGCGGCCACACCGTGGAGATGGACGTGCTGCGCAAGCTGTTCGAGGAGATCGGCCTCGCGGACATCAGCACGTTCATCGCCAGCGGAAACGTGCTCTTCGCGACCCGCACGAAGAGCCTCCCGCCCCTCGAGCGCAAGATCGAGCGTCGTCTGCACGATGCGCTCGGCTACGAGGTCGCGACGTTCATTCGTACCCACTCCGAGATCCGACGCATTGCCAAGGCGACGCCGTTCGCCGACGTCTCACCGAAGCCGGGCGATCGCGTCCATGTCGGCTTCGTGCACAAGCCGCCGTCGGCCGCGACGCGTCGCTCGGTGCTCAGCCTCGCCAGCGATCGCGACCACCTGCACCTCAAAGGACGCGAGCTCTTCTGGCTCTCCCGCGGACCGATCTCGGAGTCGCCGCTCGGCCTTTCGAAGCTGGAGCGAGCCCTCGCCGGCCCGACCACGATGCGAAACGTCACGTCCGTGGAGAGGCTCGTCGCGAAGCTCGGGTGACACCACGCGGCGCGGTTTCCTCGACTCAGCGCCATCCCGCGGCGATGTGCTCGAGCCACCATTGCGGTGCGTTCTCGATGAGGTTGCCGAGGTGCGAGTAGTCGTGCCACCGCGTGATCACATCGTCGCGCACCTCCATGACCGACGTGAACGGATGATCGACGACCTCGCCGGTGTGGAAGCGCCACTGCTCGACGTGCTCCGTCACGACGAGATCGCCCTCTGCGACCATGTGGCGCGGGAAGTGGTAGTAGCCCTCCAGCGGGGCGATGCCCAGCGTCAATCGGGCGATGATCTCGGACGGACCGGTCGCGCCCACGCCGTCCATCCCGACGTCGGTGTAGTGGGCATCGTCGCTGAAGTAGCCCGCCATCGCGTCCCAGTCGCGACGGAAGTGCGCATCCCAGTAGCGCTCGACGACCTGCTTGTTCTGTGCCTCGAGTGTGCCCATCATCCGGCTCCTCCGTCCGCGACCGGGGGCACGGTAGTGGACGGGGCCGTTCGGCCGGTACGGTCCGTCTCGTGTCGGATCTCGTCTTCAACCCCTTCGGCTTCTCGCTCCACGACGATCCGTACTCGGTGTACCGCCGCCTGCGCGACGAGGCGCCCGTCTACTGGAACGCGGAGCTCGAGTTCTGGGCCCTGAGCCGATTCGACGACGTGCTCGAGGGCTTCCGCGACCTCGAGCACTTCTCGTCGGCCAACGGCGTGGCGCTGGAGAACCGGGGGCGGACCAACGACCGGTTCCGCCAGATGATCGAGATGGACCCGCCCGAGCACACCGGCTTCCGCAAGCTCGTGAGTCGGGTCTTCACGACTCGACGCGTCGAGCAGATGGAGCAGCAGATCCGCAGCGTCGTGGCGGGATACGTCGACGCGATCGCGCCCTGCGGCGAGGCCGACCTGATCGCCGACGTGAGCGGTCCGTTCCCGATGGAGGTCATCTCGCTCGTCTTGGGGATCCCCGAAGCGGACCGCCCCGAGCTCCGCCGCCACGCCGATCAGCTCATGGTCCGCGAGGACGGCCGGATCGAGATGCCACCGGAGGCGGTCGAGGGGATCTTCGGGCTCCTGCAGTACTTCGCCGACGACCTGCGCGCGCGACGCGATGGCGAAGGTTCGGGGCTGATCTCCGATCTCCTGGAGCTCGAGGTCGACGGTCGCTCGCTCAGCGAGCAGGAGCTCCTGGGGTTCTGCGTGCTGTTCGTCGTCGCCGGTCACGAGACGACGACCAAGCTCCTCGCGAACGCGGTCGAGCTGCTCGAACAGCACCCGGACCAGCGCCGCGCGCTCGTCGAAGACCCTCGGCTGGTTCCCGACGCGGTCGAGGAGGTGCTGCGCTTCCGCAACTCGACGCAGTACATGCACCGCACGCTCACCCGAGACGTCGAGCTCCACGGAACGACGATGCGCGAAGGAGACTCCGTGCTCCTGGTGATCGGGGCCGCGAACCACGACGACCGCGAGTTCGGTCCCACCGCCGAGGTCTTCGACGTCGCGCGCCGACCGGAGCGTCACCTCTCGTTCGGCTACGGAGCCCACTTCTGTCTCGGTGCGGCGCTCGCGCGCATGGAGACCAAGGTCGCGCTCGAGGAGCTCCACCGGCGCATCCCCGACTACGTCGTCGACCACGATCGCGCGGTCCGGTTCCACAGCGGCAACGTCGCCGGCTGGACGAGCCTCCCCATCACCTTCTCACCGACCCGCTGACCCGCTGACCCGCTGACGCGGGGATCGCGGCGTCAGGGCCCGAAGAACGGCAGCGCGAGCGCCCGGATCTCGATCCTGATGTCGATCCCACCATCGGGTGTGGTCGGCAGCTCGATCGGCGGTTGCGGAACCGGCGGCAGCGTCGGCAACGGCACGCCGCCCCGGATGCCCGCGGTGGTCGGCGTGCTGGGTGTCGAGGACGGCGGGCTGGAGGCGTCGGTCTCCTCCGGTGGCACGATCTCGCGCCCGGCGAGCAGGTTCGAGGCGATCGTGGCGCCGCTGGCGTCTTCGAGGACCAAGGTCTCGACCCCCGGCGGGAGGCGGAACGCGAGCGCGTCGCCGGTGCTGCGGACCTGACCGAGCAGCACCTTCGTGCCGGAGACGATCGCGTACAGCGAGTACGGGCCGCCGAGGCGCGGCAGGTCGACGGCGAGGAGGTAGCCGCGGCCGCCGGGATGGAGCACGACATCGGCCGAATGGCGACCATCGACGCCCTCGATCTCGATCGTCTCGGCATCGGGGGAAGCCGCCGCGCGGCGCGCGTCTTACACCACCTGCGGGACCGCGGGAGGAGCGGGCGCCGGCGCAGACCCGGGTTCGGGCTGAGGCGCCGGCGGCGGCGCATCGGGCGCGAACGTCGCGGTGAACGTGTTGCCCGACCCGGGGATCATCTCGTTAAGCGCGAGCTCGGCGCCCTGGCAGCTCTCGAAGTCCGGGATCGTGTACTTGCCGGAGAAGGTCGAGCCCTGCTCGAGGTCGGCCACACCTCCCATGCGCACCGTGATCGGCGTCGCGGTGCGGCAGTCATCACCGACCAGGTTCACGTCGCTGCCGTGCGGAGTCACCTTCGTGACCCGGATGTCGAACGTCGACTTCGTCGACACCTGGAACGTGGAGAAGTCGACGGTGCCCGTCGTGGGCCCGACCGGTGAGATCTCGAACGTGGCGTCGACGGCCGGGACGGCATCGAGCAGCGACATCGTCACCGTCGCGGGCGGGAGCGAGAGGTTCCCCGTCAGCCGTCCGGACTCGAGATCGATGCTGCCGCTGAACTTCCCGCCGGAGTCGAGCTTCTCGATGTGCGTCCTCGCGCTCACGAACCAGTCGATTGCCAGCCGGTTCGAGGCCGAGGCCGAGGGTGGCATCGAGGCACCGACCAGCCCGACGAGTCCCAACATCACCGTGAGTGCAGTCACACGTCGCTTGACCGAGCGCATCGATCCTCCTGTCGTGGCCATCTCCTTCTGATCCGGTGCTGCGGCCGCGAACGGATCGCGCGGGGCCGAGAGATCCGTGGGCTGTGCGTCGAAGAAGTCGAACGCCGGCCCTGGGCCTCGGCAGGCGGCTGGGCGGCCGCCGGGAGAAATCGATCCGACAACGACGAAGGCCCCCTGCGCGGCAGGGGGCTTCGAGCGAGATCGGCAGTGCGTCGGGCTACGTGAGGAGGTCGAGCTTCACCTCGTACGTCCCCTTCTTGGTGCAGTGGAACGTCCCCGGCTTCTTCGGCTGGATCCGCTGGAAGTCGCCGTCCTTCACCTGGAGGAGGACGTGGCAGTTCGACACCTTGCGGCCCGCGAGGTCGATGGGCGCGAGGAGGCCATCGGCACCGAACTCGTGGATGCTGTTGAGCTGTTCGAGGACCGCCTTGCGGGTGACGCCGTTCACGCCGTCCTGCTCGACGACGCTGTTCACCGCGTCGCGGAGCGCGAGCCCGGCCGAGAACGCGTACGCGCCGCCCAGCCCACCCGCCTCCTGCTCACCGGTGAACTTCACGTAGTCGGCCGCGATCTTGTTGGCCTTGCGCTCGGCAGGGTCGAGGAAGGGCGCGTACAGCGCGTCGACGTACTGACCGTCGACATCGGCTCCTCCCTGCTCGAGGAACTCACGGTCGTAGCACTGCGTGCCGCAGTCCCAGACCTTCACCGAGCTCAGGCCCTGGAGCTTCGCCTCCTTCCGCAGGGCGACCGTCATGTTGTACGAGCCGGTCACCTGTGCGTACGAGCCGTTCTTGTCCTTGAGCGCCTGGACCACAGGTGTGAACGCGCTCTGCGGCGAGCGCGCGGACAGGTCGAAGTCCTCGTCGGACTTGCAGCAGATCGTGCGGATCTGCCCGAGGCCGCTCGAGAACGACGAGTTGCGCGCGGCCTTCAGGTCGGAGCCGAAGACGTAGGCACCGTGCAGATCCTTCCCGAACTTCTTCTTGTAGTAGAGGCCTCGCGCCGCGGTGCCTTGGTACGTCTGCGGGTGCTGGTCCTTCGTGGCGCAGATCAGCTGCGGCGGCGCCATCGGGAACGTCGTCGGGTTGCACTGATGGGCGACCTCGGTCGTGACGAAGGGGATGTCGGGGAGACCGGTGGCCGCGCCCGCCTTGTCGACGCACGAGGCCATGTCGTCGACGTTGTTGACGAACAACGCCGCGGTGCCGACCATCGCGAAGTCTTCCTGGCAGGCCGTGATGATCGCGTTGCGCGCCTCGTCGGCGCTGAGCTTCGAGTCGATGAAGTCGACGACGACCTTGCGCCCGGCGAGACCGCCGTGCTTGTTCATGTACTTGGCGAACCCGCGCACGCCGTCGACCGCACCCTGGAACAGGCCTGGGGCCACCGACGTCTCGACGTCGGCCACCACCGCGATGCGGATCTCCTTCGGCGTCACGCCCACCTCCGACGCCTGCCGCTTCTCGCCGCCCCCGGACTGGGCGCCCGCCACCGAGACGGTGCTCGTCGCGGCGAGTGCAGCGATGAGCGCGATCGCCCCGGCGGAGGCGGCTCTCGTCATGCGTCGCTTCACGTTTCCCCCGAATCCTCTCGTCGCCGGAGGGACCCGGCGACCGAGTGAGACCATAACGGTGTTACGACCGGGCGAACAAGGCGCGGCCGGAGCGCTCGGTTGACGCTCGGAGCCGGAACGCGCGACGCTGCCCGATGTAACAGCGTTACACGTCGCACGATCCACGCGGATCGGGGGGAACACGAAGATGTCGCGCACGACCACCACGTCGAGCCGCCCGCCGAGCGACAGGGCCGGCGACCACTACATCGTCATCTCCGCGGACGGTCACGCCGGCGGTGAGATCCACGAGTACCGCGACTACCTCGAGCAGCGGTACGTCGACGAGTTCGACCGCTGGGTCGCCGACTACGTCTGCCCGTTCCCCGACCTCGAAGGCCCGAACGCCAGTCGCAACTGGGACAGTGGTCGGCGCCTCGCGGAGATGGAGTCCGACGGGATCGTCGGCGAGGTGCTGTTCCCGAACACCGTCCCGCCCTTCTACCCGAAGTCGTCGCTCACCGCGCAGGCGCCGACCGACGAGCCGCACGAGCTCGAGCTCCGCGGGGCCGGCTTGCGCGCCCACAACCGCTGGCTCGCCGACTTCTGCGCGGCAGCACCGGGCCGACGCGCGGGCATCGCGCAGATCCTGCTCGTCGACGTCGACGCGGCCGTCGACGAGATCCGCTGGGCGCACGATGCCGGGCTGACCGGTGGTGTGTTGCTGCCCGGCACGCCACCCGGCACCGGGCTCGCGCCGATGTACTCCCCCACCTACGAGCCGATCTGGCAAGCGTGCGAAGAGCTCGGGATGCCGGTGAACCACCACTCCGGGAGCGCGGTGCCGCCGATGGACGAGACCGCGGTCGACAAGGTCGTGTTCCTGCTCGAGGTCACGTGGTGGGCGCACCGCGCGTTCTCGCACCTCGTGTTCGGCGGGGTGCTCGAGCGTCACCCCGGGCTGCAGCTCGTGCTCACGGAGCAGGGCACCGCATGGATCCCCGAGGAGCTCGGGCGCCTCGACTACTTCTTCGAGCGCATGCGCTCCGCGACCGGCTCGCAGGAGGTGGAGTGGGGAGGTGCGGTCGTCTCCGAGCTCTCGCTGAAGCCGAGCGAGTACTGGGCCCGGCAGTGCCACGTCGGCGCGAGCTTCATCCGACCCGCCGAGGTCACGCTGCGCGAGATGGTCGGCGTCGACCGGATCATGTGGGGCAGCGACTACCCGCACAAAGAGGCCAGCTTCCCGTACTCGAACGAGGCCCTGCGGCTCTCGTTCGCCGGGGTCCCGCGCGCCGAGGTGCAGGCGATGGTCGGTGGCAATGCGGCCGACCTCTACGGCTTCGACCTCGACGCGCTGGCTCCGATCGCCGCGCGCGTCGGACCGACGATCGACGAGGTGGCACGTCCGCTACCGCACGACGAGATCCCGATGGAGGCGCGGCGCTGCCCGGCGTTCGCCGAGGTCGGGAGCACACATTGAAATCGGGTATCCCGGCCCGCAGTGAGCGAGTCAATGAAAACGAGCGAACGGCCGCGGGACGGGTATCCCGGCCCGCAGTGAGCGAGTCAATGAAGGAGGAGGAACGTCATGGCCAAGATCCGGTACGGCGCACGGTCCGAGCAGGAGGTGCGCAACCGCGAGCTCGAGGCGACGTCGACCGGCGCCTGGTCCACGTCGCTCGTCGCGATCTACGAGACCGACCCCGAGGCCATCGCCGCGGTGCTGCCGCCTCCGCTCCAGCCGCCCGAGGAGCCGCTCGCACGGGTCACCATCGCGACGGTCGACATGGGCCGACCCGGACTCCCCGTGTTCGGCGCGGCGACCTTCTCGGTCATGGCGCGTCATGAGGGCACCGACGGCGACTACGCCCTGGTGATGCCGATGAGCACCGAGCAGTCGGTCATCGGCGGACGCGAGACGTTCGGCGAGCCCAAGAAGATCGGCGACATCACCTTGGAGCGCAACGCCGAGCGAGTGTCGGGCAAGGTGACCCGCCTCGGCACGACCTTCATCGAGGTGAACGGCACGGTGTCGGGCACACTGCCGAACCCTCCCGACGGGCGGCGGACGAGCTTCTACTTCAAGTTCCTCCCGTCCCCCGAGGGCAAGGGCTTCGACGCCGAGCCGTCGCTCGTCTACTGCTATCGGGACGAGACGACGCGGACGCTCGAAGGCATCGACGGCGGGGTGCTGCTGAGGGAATCGCGCTTCGACCCCGTCGCCGACATCCCGGTGCGCGCGATCCGCGAGATCACCCTCGCCGAGCGGCGCAGCCGCCAGACGGCAGAGATCAACTCGCGGGTCCCGGGCGACTGGCTCCTCCCGTTCGTGCACCAGCGCTACGACGACCTCTCGCCCGTGGGTGAGGAGTGATCGACTCGCTCGACGGCAGGGTCGCGGTCGTCACCGGCGGCGGCGGCGGCCTCGGCCGCGCGATGGGCGAGCGCTTCGCGCAGGAGGGGATGAAGGTCGTCCTGGCCGATGTGCAACCCGAGGTACTCGACACGACCGTGGCCGAGCTGCGCGAGCGCGGCCTCGACGTCACCGGCGTCCTGGCCGACGTCTCGAGCTGGGACGCGGTCGAGCACCTTCGCGACGCGGCGCTCGATGCGTACGGACGTGTGCACGTGCTGTGCAACAACGCCGGCATCGGCGTCGGCGCCGAAGGGCGGCTCTGGGAGCACGAGCTGAACGACTGGCGCTGGGCGATCGGCGTCAACCTCTACGGAGTGATCCACGGCATCAACGCGTTCGTCCCGCACATGCTGGAGCATGGTGAGCCGGGCCACGTCGTGAACACCTCGTCACCGAACGGCGGGATCACGCCGATCCTGGGAACACCCGAGTACTCCGTCACCAAGGGTGCGGTCGTCACGCTCACGGAGGTGCTCGCTGCGCAGCTCGCCGACGCCGGGAGCGCGGTCGGCGCATCGCTGCTGTTCCCCGGTCCGCACATGCTCCGCACCGGCTTGTTCGACGCCTGGCGCACCCGCCCCGCCGAGCTCGCGAAGGAGAAGCCTCGCTCGCGCGATCCGGTGACGATCGAGGAGTACGAGGAGATCATGCGTGGTGCGGGGATCGAGGTGCAGTACACGCCGGTCGAGGAGGTTGCCGGGCACGTCGTCGATGCCCTGCGCACCGGCGACTTCTGGATCTTCGCTCCCAGCGAGCAGTCCGACGAGCAGATCCGCGCCAAGGCAACGTCGCTGCTGAAGCGCGAGAACCCGACGTACGTGCGCGCCGTGGCCGGCTGATCCGCCACGTGCGTCCAGGATCAGAACCAGGGAGAGGAGCCCGCACGATGCAGCGCTACATGGTGATCTCGTCCGACTGTCACGCGGGGCTTCCCAACGAGCAGTACAAGGAGTGGCTCGCCCCGTCGTACCACGCCGCGTTCGACGAGGAGCAGCGGACGCGCGCGGCGATGGAGGCGGAACTGCGTGCCCGAGGTCTGCGCAACGAGGAGTTCGCAGAGGAGTGGGAGCGCGAGAACGAAGAGGGGCTACGGGGCGGGTGGGACGCGGCGCGGCGCGACAAGGAGCTCGACGCCGACGGCGTCGCGGGTGAGGTGATCTTCCCCGATGCCGATGCGGTCACGTCCGGGGCGTCGGCACCGTTCGGCGCGGGCCTCGGTCAGGGCGGCGATCGCGACCCTGAGCTCCTCATGGCGGGAGCACAGGCGCACAACCGGTGGCTCGCCGAGCTCTGTGCCGACAGCCCGGTGCGGCGCGCCGGCGTCGCGATCGTCCCGATCCTCGACGATGTCGACGCGGCCGTCGCCGAGATCACGCGCGCCGCCGAGTCGGGACTGCGCGGGGGGATCCTGATCCCGTCGATGTGGCAGCCGTACCCCCCGTACCACGACGCGAGGTACGACGCGGTCTGGGCGACCTGCCAGGACCTCGACATGCCGGTGCACGTGCACTCCGGCGCGGCCGACAAGGAGTCGTACGGCGAGTTCGTGGGGATGTACGTCGCCGAGGTCCGCTGGTGGTCGACGCGACCCCTGTGGTTCCTCCTCTGGTCAGGCAAGTTCGAGCAGTTCCCGCAGCTCAAGTTCGTCGTCACCGAGTGCGGCGCGTTCTGGGCGGCGGATCTGCTGTGGACGTCGGACCTGGTCTTCGACCGCGAGCACGCCGCGAAGAAGCTCGGGCGCGAGCTGACCTCGCACCTGAAGATGCGGCCGAGCGAGTACTTCGACCGCAACTGCGCGATCGGCGCGTCGAACACGCGTCGCCGCGAGCTCGCGCGGCGGTACGAGATCGGGGTGCGAAACATCATGTGGGGCAACGACTTCCCGCACCCCGAGGGCACGTGGCCCCACACCAAGGAGTGGCTGCGCAACGCCTTCTGGGACATCCCGGTCGACGAGACGCAGGTCATGCTCGGCGGGAGCGCCGCCGAGGTCTACAACTTCGACGCCGACGCGCTCGCGCCGATCGTCGAGCGCATCGGTCCGACGCCCGAAGAGCTCGGCCAGGCTGCCGTGGATGCCGACGGTCGCCTCGAAAAGTGGGCCGAGGTCAAGGTGGCCGGTCGGCCGTGGATCACCGGCACCGAGGCCGTCGAGGTGCCCATCGGATGAACGACCTCACCGGGAAGACCGCGGTCGTCATCGGTGGGGGCAGCGGCGTCGGCCGGGGAATCGCGCTGGGGCTCGCGGCGCAAGGCATGCGCGTCGCCGTGGCCGACATCCACCTCGACTCCGCGGAAGGTGTCCGCGACGAGGTCGTCGCGGCCGGCGGTGCCGCGATCGCGGTGCGGGCGGACGCCACCGACCGCGAGTCGCTCCACGCGCTCGCCGAGCAGGTCGTCGCCGAGCTCGATGCCGTGCACGTGCTGGTGAGCACCGTCGGGGCGATCGTCGACCGCCGGCTCGACTCCGCGACCGAGGCCGACTGGGCCTGGTTGCTCGAGTTCAACGTGATGGCCGTCGTCCGCGGCGTCGACGTCTTTCTCCCCTACCTCCGCGCCCACGGAGAGCCCGCGCACATCGTGAGCACGTCGTCGATGGCCGGCCTGCTCGCGCTCGGACCGGCGCTCGTCGGTGGTGTGCACAACGGCCTGTACACCACCACCAAGCACGCACTCATCGGCTACTCCGCGATGCTGCGCGACGAACTCGCGCCCGAAGGCATCGGGGTGTCGGTGCTCTGCCCCGGGCTGGTCGAGGGCAACCTCGGCGCGACCTCTGCTCGGAACCGACCGGAGCGCTACGGCGGCACGATCGAGCACGACGGGCGCAGCGGAATGCCGCCCAGCGCGATGCCGAACGAGGCTGTCGGCCCGATCGTCGTGCGCGCGATCAAGGCCGACCGCCTGTACATCTTCACGCACCCCGAGACGGTCGGACTCGTCCAGGCGCGCCACGACGCGATGCTCGACGACTACGCCTTCTCCGCCGAGGGCTGATCCTCCGACGGCTGATCCTCCGACGGGTCGACTGCTCCACGACCGTCACGAGGCTCGACGAGCCGGGCGATCATGTCGGCCCAGGTCTGCGCGTCGGGAAGGTCGATGCCGTACGCCTCGAGCACTCCGGTGCCGAGCTGGATCGCCCACACGAGCGTGAACAGCGCGTCGAGGTCGGGCAGCGACTCGAGCTCACTCGGCTCGATCGACGCGCGGCACAGCTCGGCCCATTCGGCGAGCTTCTCCGCCTGCTGACGACCGAGCCGATCCCGAATCGTGTCGTCGCGGCGTGACGCGGCCGCACCCTCGAGGAGCAGGGCGCGCAGTGCGACCCGGTCGTCGTTGCGCCGCCACGGGCCGGCGATGCCCTCCGCGATCGACGCGCCGGGAGGGACCTGGGCCTCCAGCTCGGCGATCCGGAGCGCGACGACCTCGGCGAGGAGATCCGCCTTGTTGCGGAAGTGCCCGTACAGCGCCCCCGTCGTCCGATCGGACTCGCGCGCCAGGTCGCGCACCGACGTACGCACGTACCCGTCGGCGACGAAGCGCTCGGCGGCGAGCTCGAGGAGGCTGTCGCGCGTCGTCGGCGCGTCCGCGGCGGCGGTCGACCCCTCCACCATCGCGTCCCCCACCGCCGGTTCCATAACGTTGTTATCGTACGCCGTCGCCGAGCCGAGCAAGGCCGAGCGAGCGAATGAGCGAGCGGAAGGAATGCCATCGATGGACCGCGACGGGGTGCACGGGCTGTTCGACCTGACCGGCCGCGTCGCGATCGTCACCGGCGGGACCCGCGGCATCGGACGTTCCATCGCCGAGGGCTTCGTCGCTGCGGGCGCGAAGGTGGCCGTCGCGAGCCGCAAGGCCGATGCGTGCACGGAGACGGAGGCGGCGCTCGTCGCGGCTGGTGGAGAGGCGGTCGGGGTCCCCACGCACATGGGGGAGCTCGACGCGGTCCGTGCGCTCGTCGACACGACGGTCGACCGTTTCGGCCGGCTCGACATCGTCGTGAACAACGCGGCAACCGCCCTGCGCGAGGACATCGGCAGCTTCAGCGTCGAGGCGTACACCAAGTCGATGGACATCAACCTCCGTGGTCCGGTCTTCCTGGTCGAAGCCGCGATCCCGCACCTCGAGGCCGCGCCGGCGGCGTCGATCGTGAACGTGATCTCGGCCGGAGCGTTCCTGTTCGCCGGCTTCACCGCGACGTACGCGGCCGCGAAGGCCGCTCTGTACTCGTTCACGCGCGCGTGGGCGTCCGATCTCGCCCCGAAGGGCATCCGGGTGAACGCGCTTGCCCCCGGGAGCGTCGAGACCGACATGATGAAGGCCAATCCGCCCGAGGCCCAGGAGCGCATGGCCGAGGCCGGACTCCAGAAGCGCGCCGCCCACCCCGACGAGATGATCGGCCCAGCCCTCTTCCTCGCGTCCGACGCCGCGAGCTTCGTCACCGGTCAGGTCTTGATCGCTGACGGCGGCCTCGTGCCGCACTGATCGCAGGCGAATCGCATGGAGACGATCACGCTCGACCGCGCCGAGCCGCACGTCACGATCGTCACGCTGAACCGCCCCGAGCGGCTCAACGCGATGAGCTTCGCGCTCGTCGCGGAGCTCCACGACGCGCTCGACGAGATCGCCGGCGACGCCGACTGCAAGGTCGTCGTCATGACCGGAGCCGGACGCGGGTTCTGCGCCGGCCTCGACCTCAAGGACTGGGGCACGCCGCCCGGACCCGGTGAGCACCGCCACGTCGGCGCCAACACCGACGGTCAGGCGTTCATGTCGAACCTCACCGTCCACCTGCGCACCACTCCGCAGGTCGTCGTCGCCGCGGTGAACGGCCCCGCGTTCGGCGGAGGCTTCGCGCTCGCGTGCGCGTGCGACCTCCGGTTCGCGTCGACGTCGGCCACCTTCTGCTCCGCGTTCATCCGCACGGGGCTCACCGGCACCGACATCGGCATCACCTACCTGCTGCCGAGGCTCATCGGCGCCTCCCGGGCCGCCGACCTCATCCTCACCGGACGTGAGATCGACGCCGAGGAGGCACGCGAGATGGGCGTCGTGTCGCGGGTCGTCGACGACGACAGGCTGCTCGACGAAGCCCTGACTGCCGCCCGCACGATGGCCGGCTACACCCGCACCGGACTCCTGAACACCAAGGAGGTCCTGTGGCACAACGTCGACACGCCGAGCATGACCGCAGCCATCGCGCTGGAGAACCGCAACCAGTCGTTGGCCGGCCAGGCGGCCGACGTCCGGGAGTTCATGGCGCACTATCGCGACCGGGCGACGGGCGGCTCCTAGGGGCGGGAGTTCCTAGGATGGACGCCGTGACGACACCAGCCGAGACCGACCTCCCTCTGATCATCTCCGTCGACGACCACGTCCTCGAGCCCAAGAACCTCTGGCAGCGCGAGCTCCCGGCCGACCTGCGCGAGCGCGGGCCGCGCGTCTCGACCGAGCGCGTGAAGCTCGTCTTCGAAGGCGGCCACTACGGCTTCGAGCGCGGCGTGGAAGACGGCGACTGGTGTGACCTCTGGCTCTTCGACGACCTCGTGATGCCGACCGGCTTCCTGCACGCTCCCGCGGGCACGCCCCGCAGCGAGCAGCGCAACGTGCCTGCCGTCTACGAGGACTTCCGCCCCGGCGCCTACGACCAGACCGCGCGCCTCGCCGACATGGACACGAACCACGTCGAGGCGGCCATCAACTTCCCGAACATCTTCCCCCGCTTCGCCGGGCAGGGCTTCCTCGAGCGCGACGACAAGGAGCTCTCACTCACCTGCCTGCGCATCTACAACGACTGGATGATCGACGAGTGGTCCGGCGGCGCGGGTCACGGTCGGCTGATCCCGCTCACCCTCGTGCCGCTGTGGGACGCGGAGCTCGCGGCCGAAGAGGTGCGCCGCTGCGCCGCGAAGGGCAGCTACGCGATCGCGTTCACCGAGAACCCCGCGGCGCTCGGGCTTCCGTCGCTGTACAGCGGGTACTGGGATCCGCTGTGGGTCGCATGCGAGGAGACCGACACGACGGTCTCGATGCATATCGGCTCGTCGTCGAAGATGCCGAGCACGGCTCCCGACGCGCCGCTCGCGACCTCGATGGCGCTGTACGCCCAGAACGCGCAGGGATCGCTGTGCGACTGGGTGTTCTCGGGCACGCTCAGCCGGTTCCACGAGATCAAGATCACGTACGCGGAGAGCCAGGTCGGTTGGATGCCGTTCCAGCTCGAGCGGATGGACAGCGTCTGGCGTGACGGTGTCGGCGGGGTCGACCTGCCGACGGCGCCGAGCGAGATCGCCCGCGGCCGCGTGTTCGGCTGTGTCTTCGACGACCTGGTCGGTCTCCGTTTCCGGGACGACGTCGGACTCGAGGCGATCCTCTTCGAGACGGACTTCCCGCACTCCGACGGCACGTTCCCCCACTCCCGCAAGGTCGCCCACGACCTCTTCACCGCCGCGGGCATGGACGCGGCTGCGTGTCAGGCCGTGATCCGCGGCAACGCCGTCGTCGCGTACGGGCTCGACCGCTTCGGCATCGTCG
>JBBDWT010000094.1:0-24281 GCA_040902705.1 Acidimicrobiia bacterium
GACGTGCCGGTCCCGGGCGCGCTCGACTCCGGCGGTGGCGCGAGCGGGACGCCGGGCGCCTCGAGCGCGCCTGCACCCGCACCCGCACCGGCTGCGGCGCCGGCACCCCAGTCGGTCGAGCACGCGGGCAAGAGCCGAGTCGAAGAGCCCGAGGAGCATTCGGACTCCCCCGAGATCCCCGAGGGCGAAGACCGCGATGACGACTGACATGACCCCCTCGCCCCCCTCGCCCTTCTCGTCGCCGGCGGTGGTGGCGGCCGGACCCCGCCCGGAGCCGCGCCGCCGCCGGCGACGACCCCACGCCGCCGCTGCGACCCGGATCCTCCTCGGCGGGCTCGCCGCGGCAGTGACGCTCCTCGGTGTCGGTGCCCTGGCCGCCGTCGACGCGCCTGCGGCGACGCCGGTCACCGCGACGACCATCCCCACGGCACCGCCTCCCGAGATCGTGACCTACGAGTACCGCTACGTCCCGGTGCCGGTCGCGGCGAGTGGCGGTGGTGGCTCCGGCGGCGGGCGCGCCCCGTCGAGCGGCTCCCCGAGCGGAGCGAGCGCAGCGCCTTCGGCGGCCGCACCCGCGCCGGCCGCCGCTCCTGCACCTGCCCGTGCACCTGCCCCTGCGACGGCCACGCGCGGGAGCTGACGTGAACGAGCACTTCTGGTGGTACGTGGCGCGCGCGAGCGGAGTGGTCGCCTGGGGACTGCTCACCGCCGGGGTGATCATGGGCCTCTGGGTCTCGATGCGCCTGACGCGGAGCCGGCCGCGACCGGCGTGGACCCTCGACGTGCACCGGTTCCTGGGTGCCCTCGCGGTGATCTTCTTGGGTGTGCACCTCCTCGGCCTGGTCGCCGACTCCTACGTCGAGTTCGGCGTGAAGGAGGTGCTGGTGCCGTTCGCGTCGACCTGGCAGCCGACTGCCGTCGCCTGGGGAGTGATCGCGTGCTATCTCCTGCTCGCGATCGAGCTGACGTCACTCGCGATGCGTCGGCTCCCGCGAAAGCTGTGGCGCGGGATCCATCTCACGAGCTACGCGCTGTTCGTGTTGGCGACGGTGCACATGTTCACCGCAGGGACCGACGCCGGGAGGTGGCCGGTCCAATGGCTCGGTCTGGGTGGCGTGAGCGTGGTGGCATTCCTGACCCTCACGCGAGTGCTGCGCGCCGGAGACCGCGAGCCCACCGCGGTCGCCGCGAGACGAGAGCGCACGGAGCGAGCGGAGCGCGGGATCGCCGCCTGAGGACCCGGAGGACCCGGCCTCCCGCACGCTTCAGTCGACGATGGCTTCCTGGCGGCCTCGCTGCAGGCCGGCGAGTGCCACGACCGTGGCCACGGCGAGCGCGCCCGCCATCACGAAGAAGACGACCTTGGTGGCCTGGGCGAAGTCGAGCTGGATCGACTCGAAGACCTTCGCGGCATTCGAGCCCGCCTTCTCGGTGAACCTCTGCTTGTCGCCACCGTTCGACTGAGTGAGGCTGCGCGCGATCTCGTCGGCCCGGGCCGTCGGGATGTGGAACCTCGCGAGCGACTCCTCGACGTTCGATCGGTTCTGGCTGATCAGGATCGCGCCGAGGATCGCCAGCCCGAGGCTCGCGCCGTAGTTGCGCACGGTCTGGGTGATGCCCGACACCTCCCCGTACGCCGCCTGGGACGCCCGGTTCACCGCGTCGGTGCTGGCCGGACCGAGCATGAAGCCGATGCCGGCGCCCGCGATGACGATGTAGGGCCACTGCGAGTTGAACGACAGGTCGGTGAGCTCGTTCGCCCAGAGCGCGAAGCCGACCGCCCCGACCCCGCACCCGAGGACGACGGCGGGCTTCGCGCCCACCTTGTCGAGGATGCGACCCCCGAACTGCGAGGCGATCGCGAACCCCGCGAAGAACGTCATCATGTAGAGGCCGGCTTCGGAGACGCTGTTCCCCAGCGCGATCTGCGCGTACATGCTCGCGAAGAAGAACATCGGGATGAACGCGATCATCGAGAGGAACAGCACGACGTTCTCGGTGGCGAAGGCGCGACTCTTGAAGATGCTCACCCGGATCACGGGGTGCTCGGTGCGGGCTTCGACGGCCACGAAGGCGACGAGCAGGACGATCCCGCCGACGACGCAGCCGAGCGTCGCGGGATCACTCCAGCCCCACTGGCTCGCCTGCTGGAAGCCGAGCACGCCTGCACCCATCCCGAACACGAGGAGGGCCGCGCCGCGGTAGTCGAAGGGAGCCGGCTCCTTGGTGTCCGCCGGCTTCGCCTTCATGATCAGGATCAAGGCGATGATCGCGACGGGCACGTTCACCCAGAAGATCGCGCGCCACGTCCACTCGCTGAGGTAGCCGCCGGCGATCGGGCCGATCGCGGTGAGTCCGCCGGTGATGGCGAAGAAGACCGCGAGCGCCTTCCCCCGCTCTCGCAGCTCGAACGATCCGACGACGATCGCGAGCGCGGCGGGCAGCATCAGCGCGGCACCCACACCCTGGATCGCCCGGAAGAAGATGAACCACGCTTCGGCGAGGTCGCCATCGGGCACGGCACCGTTGAGCGCCGACGCCGTCGCGAACACGATCACGCCGAGCACCACCATCTTGCGGCGCCCGACGATGTCGGCGATGCGGCCACCGATCGCGAACGTCGCGGCCAGGGTGAGGAGGTACGCGTTCACGACCCATTGGACGCCAGTCGCCGACAGACCGAGCTCGCGCTGGATCTCGGGGACCGCGATCGAGACGATCGTCTGGTCGATGAACGTCATGCCGACGGCGAAGATCATCGCCGCGAGGACCAGGTTCTTGCTCCCGGTGCCGGTTCCCCCGCCGCTGGTGGTCGCTGCAGCCACGCCGTGCACTCCCTTTGCCGACCCCGCCAACCCGCCGAGCGCAGAATCTAGGCGCTCTCGGAAGCCCCCGAACCCGGCGGCTGCGGTGCGGAGAGCCCGAGAGCCCGGGCAGCACACGCTCCGTTCGTCGTCGATGGTCGCGGAGTGGTCCGGACGCTCCTACGATGTCGCTGATGCACGAGGCCGTCGCAGCGCTCGCCGTCGTGGTCGCCCTCGCCGCGGCCGCATACTCGAGCTGGTCGCCGTGCGGGCAGTCGATGCTGTCCCAGCTCAACCCGCTCGCCGAGCGGAGCCGGCAGCAGCGCTACTGGCTCACCGCGACGTGGTTCGTGATCGGTGCCGTTGCCGGCGGGCTGACGCTCGCCGTCGGGATCGCCGCGCTCGCACTCGGCGTGGACGCGCTGGGGATGACCAGCGGATGGGCAGCCGGCATCGCCGCGGTCGTCGCGCTCCTCGGGGCCGCCAGCGACTCGAGAGTGCTCCCGTGGTCACCACCGTTCCTGCGCCGCCAGGTGAACGAGGACTGGCTGGTGCGCTACCGCGGCTGGCTCTACGGAGTCGGCTTCGGCTGGCAGATCGGCACCGGCGTCACCACGTACATCATGACGGCGGCCGTCTTCGTGATGGTCGCGCTCGGTGCGCTCAGCGCGAGCCCGGTCGTCGCCGTCGTCGCGGCCATGACGTTCGCGCTCGCTCGCGGCCTCGTCGTGTTCGCGACCGCGCGGTGCGACACCTTCGAGAAGCTGGCTGCGTTCCACCGCCGCTTCCACGCCCTCGGCCCGAGCGTGCGACGCGCGGTGATCGCGGTGCAGGTGGAGGTCGCGGCCGTTGCAGCCGCGGTCTCGTGGGGCTGGATCGGACTCGCCGGTGTCGTGGTCATCGCCGTGGCCGCGCTCGCGCTCGTGACACGCGGCCGCAGCCGTGCAGGCTCCGGGCTAGGTGCGTCGAGGGTCGCGCAGGACGAGCTCGAACTCGCCCACGACGCTTCGTGACAGCGCGTCGTTGATCATCTGCTCGAGCAGCTCGGGCGCCAGCACGCACTCCTCGCACTCCGCGCCTTCGAGCTCGAGAGCCACCTCGATGCGGGCAGTCTTCGGGTTGGCGTCGACGAGACGGAGATCGGCGCCGTCGCTTCGCAGCAGCGCCCCCATCTCGTCGACCGTCGTGGCGACCGCGTCCTGATCCATCACACCCGACCTCTCCTCACTCCCGACCGCTCACGCCTCGACCGTCACGGGCGGAGCGCAGCGGCGCTCTGCAGCTGGCTCTCCCCGAAGCTCGGCAGCGCGACCGCATGGAGGCTTCCGAGACCACCGCAGACGAACGGCACGATCTGCGCCGGCGACGCGACCAGGCGGACCCGCCCCTCGTCGTCGACGCGGCCCTTCTCGCGCAGGATCCGTCGGTTCTCGTCGGGCCATCCGTCGATCGGCTGCCATGCGTGCTCCCAGAGGAACGCCTGGCAGTCCTCGACATCGGGGAAGGCCGTTCCGAACCGCTCGGCCCACATGGGGTTGATCGCGACGACAACCTCGCCGTTCTCGGCGTTGGCCGACAGGAACATGTTGCTCAGCGGGAACGCGATCGACTTGGCGATGAGGAAGAGGAGGTCGCGCGGGTCGTCGTTGTGGATGTCGGCGAGCGGGAACGTCCCCTTGCCTCCGTGCACGGTCACGACGTCGTCGTCGGGGCCGAACCCCCGCCGCACGGCGAGCGACGGCCACGGCGAACGCTCCTCCCATTCGCCGAAGCACAGCCCGAAGCGCGCGGGCTGACCGAACACCGTTCGCGAGGTCTCGCCCGCGCGCTGGCCACCGATGTTGCGCAGGCTCAGCGACACGGTGCGACCGGCCGTCATCGACCCGCGGCCCGCGGCGCCGCCCATGCACCCCGCGCGGTAGTCGATCTCGGCCGCGTCGCGGCCCGGTCCGTTGACGAGGAGCATGGCGAACACGCTCGACGTCGTGGTCGTGAGGCCGAACGCGTTCCACTCCGGCACGAGCATCGCTTCGAGCGCCGCGATGGCGAGCGGGAACGCGGCAGGTGTGCACCCGGCCATCGCTGCGTTCACCGCGACGAGCTCGACCGTCGCCACGCCGTACTGCGGCGGGAGCGCGCCGAGCACGTGATCTGGCGCGTACGGCGTCGCCGCGAGCAGCTCGAGGACGCGGTCGTCGGTCGGTGGGAGCACCGGCACACCGTCGCCCCACCCCTCCACGAGCGAGAGCTCGTAGAGCGCGACCGGGTCGTCGGCGACCTCGACCTGCTCACTCACCAGCACGGCGGTCACCGGCCTGCTCCGACTTCATGGTCGCCCTCACTCGGCCGCACGGTACGTGCGGCCGCCCTCTCGGACCGTTCGGTTGCTCCGAGGAGCTCGAGCGCGCGCGGGTAGTACTCGACCGCGATCTCTCGCAGCTCGCCGTCGGGCCTTGCCTCGAGCGGGTACGGCAGCACCAGCACCTCGAGGTCACCGTGCCCGAGGAAGGAAGCCATGTTGCGGGCGTGCGTCTCGAACTCCGACGTGACGACGACGACCGACGGCTTCGAGTGCGCCTCGAGCGTCACCGCGTCGTGGACGCTGAACGACGTGCACGAGCCGCACGTGCCGAGGCCGACGATCCCGCCGTCGATCTGGTCGGACCACTCTGCGATGTTGTCCCGGTCGTGCCTGCCTTCGCTGCCGACCTGGGCGTTCGTCTCGACGCTGAGGGTCTCGGCACCGGCCTCGCGCAGCAGCGCGTCCCACGCTCCGGCGATCAGCACCCACGACCGCCAGGCGCCGTCGGTGCGCAGCCCGATCGTGCGGCCGGCCACGGGCCCGCCGAGCTTGAACGTCGGTGCCTTCACGGGCTCCGGACGTGGCGCGGTGGGCCGTCGGATCGTGATCGTGGAGCGGCCGGCCTCGGTGACGGTCATGGGGTCCCCTCGTTGTCTCGAGATGCGTCCCTCGACCCGCGTCGCGACGGTGAGGGACGCATCAAGTGGTGTGCGGTCATGGATGTGCGGTCAGCGCGTCGACGGGCACGCGCCCGCCGGCGAGATCGGTCATGCGCTCGGTCGCCGCCCGCAGCTCGGTGGCGAGCGCTCGGATCCGAGTCGCGGGCAGGTCGGGGTCGGCGACATGGAGCGCCACGGCGAACGACGTGCACCCGTCGTGACCGAAGACGGGCGCGGTCAGCGTGTTGACGGGCAGGCGATCGGCGCCCGCGAGCACGTCGGCGGTGTAGTCGAGCTCGTCGATCGCGGCGAGCAGGTCCAGCGTGCGTTCGCGAACGTCGCTCGCCAACGCGTCGATGGCGAGCTCGCCGAGCGCTTCGCGCAGCCGCACCGACGAGTGCGTGTACGGAGCGACGGCCACGTGCGTGCGGCGGTGGTCGTCGATCACCGCGCGCAGCCGGTCCGGGGTGAGCGTCGGCCGCGGCGCGCGCCCGATCCACGCGTCGATCGCGTCGTCGCCGTCCCACGCGACATGGATCGCGCCGAACGGGGGCGCGAACGGCACACGCGTGCCTTCGCGTATCGGGAGCTCGTCGCGTCCCGCGCCGACGACGTCGAGCACGGTGATCGCTCCATCGACCACACGAGCCGCGGACACCGCGAAACCGGTGCCGGCCGCGAGCGCCGCGAGGTCGGGCGCCGCGGCACGCACCTCGGGGAAGGACGCACTCGCCGCGGCGCCGAGCGCGACCAGCGCGGGGCCGAGCGTGTACGCGCGCGTCGCGTCGTCGCGCACCACGTACCCGGCATCGGTCAGGGTCAGGAGGATCGCGTGGCACGTCCCCTGACTCAGCTCGCCGGCGCGGGCGAGCTCGGCGAAGCGCATGCCGTCGCCGGGGTGGGCCCGCAGCGTCTCGAGCACGCGCACGACCCGCTCGGTGGGGTTCGACCGTTGACCCGGCATTGCTCGAATACTAGAGTGAAGTCCTCGATATGTCGATACCAGGCGTGCCGTCGATGTCAGGGGCGCCCCCCGAGGGCGAGCGCTGCCGTGTCTGAGGTCCTGCTCCAGTCGTTCGGGGCCGGGGTCGGCGCACGCGCGCCGGAGCCCGACCTCATCGACGTCGCCGACGACGCGGAAGCACTGGTCGAGGCCTACGCCGCCCACGGGTGGGGCGACGGGCTCCCGCTCGTGGCCCCCACCCCCGCCCGGGTCGACGCGATGCTCGCCGCCACCGAGGGCGACCCCGACGAGGTGCTCGGGGTGCTGCCCCCGCGCTTCGGGCGCGTCACGCGTCGCCTGATCGCGATCAACGCGGTGCTCGCGGGATGCACACCCGACGTGATGCCGGTGCTGGTCACTGCGGCCCGGCTGCTCGCCACGCCCATGCTCAACCTCCGCGGCGTGAACGCGACGACCCATCCGGTCGCGCCGCTCCTCGTCGTCCATGGCGACATCGCCGACGAGTGTGGCTTCAACTCCGGGATCGGCGCGTTCGGTCCGGGGACACGCGCCAACGCGACCGTCGGACGCGCGGTGCGACTGCTCCTCCTGCACGTCGCGGGCGCGCGCCCGGGCGACGGTGACGCCGCACAGCACGGCCAGCCGTCGAAGTACGCGTACTGCGTCGCCGAGAACATCCTCGCGAGCCCCTGGGGCCCGTACGCTCGGTCGCGCGGCATCGACGCCCCGTCGGCGATCACGATCCACTGCGGCGAGAATCCTCACAACGTGCACGACATGGAGCACGGCACACCCGGGCCGATCCTCGACAAGTGCGCGAGCACGATGGCGACGATGGGTGTGAACAACGCGTGCATCGCCCAGGGCGAGTACTTCGTCCTGCTGGGCCCCGAGCACGCGGCGACCATCGCCGCCGCGGGATGGAGCCGCGACGACGTCTCGCTCTACCTGTACGAACGAGCCCGACGGCCCGCCGGTGAGCTCCGTCGCCACTTCGCGAGCCGCGCCTGGATGCCGTGGATGGAGGAGGTCCCCGACGACCACCTCCTGCCCATGACCGCGCGGCCCGACAACATCAGGGTGCTGGTCGTGGGTGGCCCGGGCAAGCACAGCTGCGTCGTTCCCAGCTGGGGCATGACCACCTCGGTGACGCTGCCGGTGGAGGGCTGAGCGCGAGATGACGACCCGCGTCTACGTCCCCGACGGCGACGTCGGCCCCGAGCCCGTCGCCCTCACGAAGGGTCGACCTGCGCTCACGGGACTGCGCATCGGCGTCCTCGACAACGGCAAGCCCAACGCGGGGATCCTGCTGACTCGCGTCGCCGAGCAGCTCGCGGCCCGATCGGGTGCGTGCCTGGGGCTCGTCACCAAGAAGGGCCCGGGCGGGAATGCGGCGACCCCCTGCACCCCCGCGGTCTTCGAGCGCCTCACCCACGAGTGCGACGTCGTGCTCACCGGCTCCGCCGACTGCGGCAGCTGCACCTCGTGGAGCGTCCATGACACGATCCAGCTCGAGCGCGCCGGCGTGCCTGCGGTGGTCGCGACCACCACCCACTTCGTCGACCTCACCCGCCGCGTCGCCACCGGCTTCGGCCTGCCCGACGCGCGCATCGCCGTGTTCCCCCACCCGCTCGGCGGCACCGACGACGCCACGATCCGCGCGTGGGCCGACGCAGCCGTGCCGGAGATCCTCGCCCTGCTCACGCGGAGCTGAACGAGCCACTTCCGTCGACACCAGCCAGCCGGAGGCGTCGCCGAGGGGGGCGCCTCATGGCGGGCCGGGGTCCTCACCGAGGTCGCGCAGCCCGGTCGCGAGCGCCGCCCGCAGTCGGCGCGCGCTGTCGGGCGCGAGGTGCCCGACGAGCCCGGTGCCGGGCCGTCCCTCCTCCTCGACGGTCAACTCGACCCGCAGGTCGCCGCACTCGTCGCAGTCGTCGAGGATCGCGACGGCCCACGAGATCCGGGCCCGCTCGGGATCGTCGGCCGGATGGTCGTCGGACCCGTAGTCGGCAAGCTTCTTCACGCCAGGGAGTCAACCACCTCAGGCGAAGCATGCGTGACGGAGCCTCGTTCGTACCGCGAACCGGTGACGTTCGGGCGGTGATCAATGGGCGGAGAACCGCTGCACTCACGGCGGTACCCTGACCTCGTGGCCCGCCGGCACCTCCTCGCCACTCTGCTCGTCACCGCGCTCGTCGCGGGAGCGACCTACGCCGTCAACGTCTCGGCGACCTCGTCGCAGGAGTCATTCGCCACCGCAGCCGACCTCAGCCCCGTCAGGCCCGTCACGCCGGAGGTCGGTTCGGGGCGGCACAACGCCGACGCGGTCGTGGGGAACCGGGGCGAAGGGGCCGCCGAGATCCCGTCCAAGGGCCGGCGGCTCTCGTCGCACAACGGGCGGACGATCGACTGGTTCGTCCTGCTCGGCGTCGCCATCGCAGGACTCGCCGCGTTCGCGGCAGTGCTCGCCCGTCGCAAGCCGCGACGAGCCGCGATCGCGGCACGCGGGCTCGCCCCGTCGCGCGCACCACCGCTGCTGCTCTCCTCCTGACGAAGCGTTCGACGTGCGCCGCGCCCGCTCGGCGGGTGCGCGTCGGCTTGGAGGAAGGCAGCGGAATGGACGATGACGACGAAGGCTCGACACTGCCCGGATCGCCCCAACGTGAGGGATGGACCGAGCTGTTCCCGTTCGCGCTCTTCGCGGTGATGGTCGTCGCCGCGATCGTCGCGATCGCGCTCACCTAGATCTCGCCGCGCCCGGTTCCGCGCCCACCGCCCCCGAACTCGGTGTGTGGCGTGCCGGGCGCGGCGGAAACCACCTCTCTCGCACACTCCAGAGACCTGCAAATGACTCCGACTGAAGCGAGCAACGATGGATGACCAGCTCGTCGCCCTCGGCGCCTCTCTGCTCGCCGCGTGCGTGCTCGCTCGCGCGGGACAACGTGTCGGGCTTCCTACCATCCCGCTCTTCATCGTCGCGGGAATCGTGTTCGGGCCCCACACACCCGGCCTCTCGTTCGTCGACGACCCCGACGACCTCGCGCTGCTCGCCACGCTCGGTGTCGTGCTCCTCCTCTTCTCGCTCGGTCTCGAGTTCTCCATGCGTGAGCTCACGAGCGGCGGCCGACGGATGCTCGAGGTCGGAGCGTTCGCGCTCACTGCAAACATTGCTGTGGGTGTCGCACTGGGCTTCGGACTCGGGTGGGGCGATCGTGAGGCGCTCGTCATCACCGGCGCCGTCGCCATCTCGTCGTCGGCGATCGTCTCGAAGCTCCTCGTCGAGCTCGGCCGGCTCGCGCGACCCGAGACCCGGCTGATCCTGGGGATCATCGTCGTCGAGGACATCTTCCTGGCCCTCTACCTCGCGTGCATCCAGCCGGTGCTCGATGAGAGCCAGGGCGCGGGAGCGATCCTCGAGTCGGTCGGGCTCGCGTTCGCGTTCTTGCTCTGTCTCGCCGTCATCGCGCGGCTCCTGCCGCGTGTCATCGGGCGCCTCGTGGCGACCGACGACGACGACCTCCTCACCATCGGCTTCATGGGGCTCGTGGTGCTCGTTGCCGGCGCTGGCCATGAGCTCGGCGTGTCCGATGCCATCTCGGCCTTCATGGTCGGCGTGATCCTCGCCGGGAGTGCGGCACGTTCGAGGATCGAACGACTGGTCCTTCCCCTGCGTGACGTGTTCGCGGCAGTGTTCTTCTTCACGTTCGGACTGACCATCGATCCGGCAGACCTCCCGCAGGTGGCCGGCCCGATCGCGCTCGCCGTGCTGGCGAGCCTCGTGGCGAACGTCGCAGTGGGCTTCTTCGCGACGCGACGCATGCGTCTCGACACACGATCGGCACCGGCGGTGGGCTTCACGATCCTCGCTCGCGGGGAGTTCTCGCTCGTGCTCGCGGCGATGGGTCTGGCCGTCGGGCTCGACGGGCGTCTCGGGCCCTTCATCGCGGGCTACGTCCTCGTGCTCGCGATCGCCAGCCCGATCCTCGCTGCTCATGCACCGCGTCTCGGCGCGCTCCTCCGCAAGCGTGAGGACGCGCCGACGCCGACCACCACGCTCGACCCAGCCCCAGCACATGGCCGTACAGCTGCTCCTGCCCCGCCCGAACCCACATCGAAAGGCGCGCAATGAGCCCGGTCCTCACAAGACACAAGCCGCAGTCGGTCAGCAACCTCGGCCGGGTCGCGGTGCCCATCGCGCTCGCCGTCGTGTTCGTCGCGATCTTCGCGGCCCTCCTCGGCCTCGTCGCCACCCCGGACACCGTCGATCACCTGACCATCGAGAACCGGTCGGCCACCCCGGTCGAGGTCGGCGTCAGCTCCGGCACGTCGTCGGATGTGCTCTGGCTCGCAGGCATCGATGCCGGCACGACCGCGAGGGTCGCAGAGGTGCTCGACCAGGGGAACGAGTGGGTCGTGCGCGCCGAGCACGCCGGAGCCGTCCTCGGCGAGCGGAGCTACTCGCGCGACGAGCTCAAAGACAGCGGCTGGCGGCTCACGATCCCCGCCGACTGGGGCCAAGGTGCAGGGCCCCGTTGAGGCGTGAAACCATGCGCCCATGAGACTGGCGCTGACCTCCGACCAGGAAGACCTCCAGGAGGAGCTCCGGAAGTACTTCGCGGGCCTCGTCGAGGAGATCGCGCACGACGACAGCGGCGAGTCGACCTACACGCGCTACGTACGCCGCATGGGACACGACGGCTGGCTCGGCCTCGGCTGGCCACCCGAGTACGGCGGGCAGGGCCGCGACGCGATCGACCAGATGATCTTCGTCGAGGAGTCGCACTGGGCCGGGGTACCGCTGCCGCTCCTCACGCTGAACAGCGTCGGGCCCACGCTGATGGCGCTCGGCACCGACGAGCAGAAGCAGGGCCTGTTGCCGAGGATCCTCCGCGGTGAGCTCCACTTCGCGATCGGGTACACCGAGCCCAACGCGGGCACCGACCTCGCCGCGCTCCAGACGCGCGCCGTCCGCGACGGCGACGAGTACGTCATCAACGGCCAGAAGCTCTTCACGAGCGCGATCGAGCACGCCGACTACGTGTGGCTCGCCGTGCGCACCGACCCCGACCTTCCGAAGCACAAGGGCCTCTCGGTGATGCTCGTCCCGACCGACACGCCGGGCTTCCACTACGTGCCGCTCCAGACGATGGCGGGCGAGTTCACGAGTGCCACGTTCTACGAAGACGTCCGCATCCCCGCGACGAACCTGGTGGGCGAGGAGAACCAGGGCTGGAAGCTGATCACCAACCAGCTCAACCACGAGCGCGTCGCGATCTGCCCGGCGTCCGGCCTGCTGCGCAGCATCGACGACGTCGTGCACTGGGCGCAGGACACGCGCCTCGCCGACGGGCGGCGCGTGATCGACCAGGAATGGGTGTCGACGTCGCTCGCGCGCGTGCTCGCACGAGCCGAGTTCCTCAAGCTCATGAACTGGAAGGTCGCGTGGGCCGCGAGCACGGGCCTCAGCCCCGCCGACGCGTCCGCGACGAAGGTGTTCGGGACCGAGTTCACGCTCGAGGCCTACCGGCTGCTCATGGAGATCGTCGGGTCGTCGGCGTACCTCGAGGAGGGGACGCCCGCGGCGGCGCTCTCGGGCCGCCTCGAGCGGGCCTACCGGTCGAACACGATCTTCACGTTCGGTGGCGGTACGAACGAGATCCAGCGCGACATCATCGCCATGATCGGTCTCGGGATGCCCCGGGCGCCGAGGTAGCGCCGATGACCACCAAGGTCGTGCAGTGGACGACGGGCAACGTCGGTGCCCGGGCGACGCGTGCCGTGCTCAGGCACCCCGACCTCGAGCTCGTCGGGTGCTATGCGTGGAGCGACGACAAGGTCGGGCGCGACGTCGGTGAGCTCGTCGGCGTCGACCCGATCGGGCTCGCCGTGACCGACGACGTCGACGCGCTGCTCGCCCTGCGACCCGACTGCGTCAGCTACAACCCGATCTGGCCCGACGTCGACGAGATGTCCCGGATCCTCGACGCGGGCGTCAACATCGCGTCCACGTCGGCGTTCATCACCGGCGCCAGCATGGGTACCGACGCGGTCACGCGCCTCGACGCTGCCGCACGCGCCGGTGGCGTCTCACTGTTCGGCACCGGGATCAACCCGGGGTTCGCGAACCTGCTCGGACTCGTCTCGACGGGCATCTGCGACCGCGTCGACCGCGTGACCGTGCTCGAGTCCGTCGACGCCACGGGGTACGCCTCGGCAGAGACGCAGCGGTCGGTGGGCTTCGCCGACGACCCCGACGATCCGGCGACGGTCGAGAAGTCGGAGCATGCGTCCGCGGTGTTCGCCGACGCGGTCGCGCTGATGGCCGACGCGCTCGAGGTCGAGCTCGACGAGATCGGCTTCGAGGTCGAGTACGCGCGGGCGACGAAGACGATGGATCTCGGGTTCATGACGATCCCGGAAGGCACCGTCGCCGGTGTGAGCGCGTGTCGCTACGGCACGGTCGGCGACCGCCGCGTGATCGAGCTCAAGGTGCAGTGGAAGATGGGCCAGCACATGGAGCCCGACTGGCCACTCCGACACGGGTACTTCGTCGAGGTCGATGGCGAGCCCGCGGTGCGCACCCAGCTCGAGATCTTCCCGCCGCCCGACTGGAGCGAGTCCGACTTCATGGGGCTCGGGATGATCATGACGGCGATGCCGGCCGTCAACGCGATCCGCGCGGTCTGCGCGGCACCGCCCGGGATCGTGACCTATCGCGACCTCCCGCTCGTGAGTGCTGCCGGCTTCGTGTCGTGACCGACGCGTTCGACGATCTCCTCGCTGCGAACCGCGTCTACGCGACGCAGTTCCACCTCGGTGGTCTCGAGGCGCGCGCCGCGCGTGGGCTCGCGGTGATCACGTGCATCGACTCGCGGATCGAGCCCCTCGCCATGCTCGGACTCGCACCCGGCGACGCCAAGATCATCCGCAATGCCGGCGCACGCGTCACCGACGATTCCCTGCGCTCACTCGTCCTCGCGGCACATCTCCTCGACGTGCAACGGGTCGCCGTCGTCGCGCACACCGACTGCGCGATGGCCCAGTCGACCGAGACGGAGCTGCGAGCGGAGATCTCCGGCCTCGCGGGAGCCGACGCCTCGGGATGGGACTTCCACGCCATCGCCGACCAGCACGAGGTCCTGGCCGCGGACCTGGACCGCATCCGGGAGTGCCCGCTGCTCCCCGAGCGACTCGTCGTGGGGGGCTTCGTCTACGACGTGGAGACCGGCGTGCTGGAGCCGCACGGCGGCTGAACGCTCGGGCCGAGGCGTCGGGGTGGTGCCGCAGGACCCTCGCGTGCTCGAATCCGTCCATGGAGCACACCAACTACCACTCGTCGCTGTCGTCCTGGGACGACTTCCCCGTCCACCAGGTCGCCGACACCGTGCGGCACGTCGGCACGAGCGACCGCAACTTCTACGACCGGTACTACTTCAACATGCACGCGTCGACCGACGAGCTGTTCATGGTGATGGGCCTCGGCCAGTACCCGAACCTCGGCGTCACGGACACGTTCGCGTGCGTGCGTCGCGGCGACATGCAGCACGTCGTGCGCGCGTCGAAGGTGCTCGAGGACCGGATGGACACGTCGATTGGTCCGATCCGCGTCGAGGTGATCGAGCCGCTGCACAAGGTTCGCTACGTCTGTGACCCGTCGCTCCAGGGCGCGACCGACGGCTCGGGCGAGCTCCAGATCGCGTGCGACCTCGTCTGGGAGGGCGCGATGCCGGTGTTCGAGGAGCCGCGTCAGTACGTGCGCAAGTACGGGCGCGTGCTGTTCGACACGATGCGCTTCGCGCAGACGGGGTGCTGGTCGGGCACGCTCGAGGTCGCGGGCGAGTCGCTCGACGTCACGCCCGACCGCTGGTGGGGCACGCGTGACCGGTCGTGGGGCGTCCGTCCGCACGGCGAGCCCGAGGCGCCCGGCATCCGAGAGGGCGAGGGCCAGATGAGCGGCATGTGGAACTACGACCCCATGCAGTTCGACGACCACTCGATCGTGTACATGCTGAACGAGCAGGCCAACGGCGAGCGCGTCCTCGAGGAGGCGGTGCGCATCTGGGCCGACCCCGCACGCGAGCCGGAGTGGCTCGGGCGTCCCGACCACGAGCACACGCTGCGCAGCGGGACGCGGATGGTCGACCACTCCGTCCTCAAGTTCCCCGAGGCGCCCGAGGGCAACCTCGAGATCGACGTGACGCCACTCCTCCCGGCCTACATCGCGATCGGCACCGGGTACGGCGTCGAAGACGACTGGCGCCACGGCATGTACCAGGGTCGTGACCTCGTCGTGCAAGGCCGCGACTTCAAGGTTGCCGAGATCGAGGGACTCGGGCAGTTCACGATCGTCGACCAGGTCGCGCGCTTCGAGCAGCGCGTCGACGGCACAGCGGGCGCGATCGGATACGGCCTCCACGAGCACGGCTTCTTCGGGCCGTTTCCCCGCTACGGCATGGCCGACGCCTACTCCGGCGCTCCCTAGCCGTATGAACCTCGATGCGCGAACAGCCGCGTTGATGCTCGCCCGCGGCCGCGTCGTGGTCGGCGTGGTGGCCTGCGCGCTGCCGGGGATCGCCGCCGCCACCGCGCCGGGCGAACGTCGTCCGTCGACGCGCGCGTTCGCCCGGATGGCGGGCGCGCGTGACCTCGCTCTCGGCGTCGGTGCGCTCACGTGCGTGAAGGAACGGACGCAGGACGCGGAATGGGTCGGGATGGGGGCCGCCGTCGACCTCGTCGACGGCGTCGCGCTGCTCCTGACGCGCGGGCTGCCCGGTCGCGCGCGGCTCACCGGCCTGGTCGCCTTCAGTGCCGGCGTGATCGGGCTCGTCGCCGCGCGAGCGCTTGCCGACGAGCGCGCGGCGCTCGAAGCAGCGCCCGACGAGATCTAGCGACCGCGCTCGAGGCTCAGGCGCCGCCCGTTGTCGACGAGCCGGATGACGGCGTCGCCGCGCACGAGCGCGTGGAGGTCGTCTCCGAGCATCTCGGCGCGCCACCCGTCGTCGAGCCGGCTCGGCCGGCCGTTGACGAGGGCCTTCACGTCCTCTCGGATGGCGAGGAGCCGCGCGTCGACCCGTTGCCCCCCGGCGACCTGCGCCGCCCAGCCGGTGAGCAGCCCGACCGCCGCGTCGACCGCAGGGTCGTCGCCGTGGCGCGGCGGCTCGCGGAGCTCGGTGCGGTCGATCGACCGACCCCGCTCGATCGCGTCGAGGATCCCCCGCGCGACCGGTCGGGGGATGCTCCCGGCGCCTCGCACCTTCGCGAGGTCGTCGATGCTCGACGGCGGACGTTGGACGATCGCCGCGAGCGCCAGGTCGGAGAGCACGAACCGCGGCGGACGGTCGACCTCTTGGGCGCGCCGCTCGCGCCACGCGCCGACCGACTGCGCGATGAGCGCGCGCTCGCCGCGCAGCGCGCGTGCGCCCTTGATCTTCCACCACACGGTGTCGGGGTCGGCATCGCGTGCGGGCGTCTGCAGGAGCAGCTTGCCTTCGGCAGCAACCCACTCCGTACGCCCCAGCTCGGTGAGCCGTCGGCGCAGCGCGGCCGCGAGCGGCAGCAGGTGCTCGACGTCACCGGCGGCATAGCGCTGCACCGACGCGGACAACGGGCGGCGCGTCCAGTCGGCGAGCTGATCGCCCTTGTCGAGCTGCACGTCGAGCAGCCCGGAGACCAGCGACACGAGCGACGGCTGGCCCATGCCGACGAAGCCGGCCGCGAGCTGCGTGTCGAAGAGATCACGCGGTCGACCCCCGCACGCACGGTCGATGATCGGGAGGTCGGCGCCGCCGGCGTGGGTGATCATCGTCGCCGGAGTTGCGAGGACCTCGGCGAGGGCGCGCACGTCGCACTCGAACGGGTCGACGAGCACGATCCCACCGGGCCACGACAGCTGTACGAGGCAGAGCTGGGGGTAGTAGCTCTTCTCCGCCATGAACTCGGTGTCGAGGCCGTACTCGGGCTCGGAGCGGAGCGTCGCCACCACCCCGGCGAGCGCGGCGTCGGTGTCGACGAGCTGCACGTCGGGTTCAGTCACGGGTGGTCCTCATGACGTCGCCGGACGCAGGCGCTGCAGCGGCGCGCCGCCCGTCCACGCGGCCGGGTCCCCGGGGCGCCAACGCCGCCCCGCGCCTTCGGCGTCGAGCCGCGCTCTCGCCATCGCGGTGGCAGCGGCACCGGGCGCGGTGCTGCGCTCGCGGGCGAGCGCGAACACTCGTGTCATCGTCTGCTCGATCCCCTCGGCACGCTCCAGCGCGCGGTCGTGCGAGTAGCCGACGAACTCCTCGGCGATGTTGATGATGCCACCCGCGTTGGCGACGAAGTCGGGAGCGTAGAGCACCTGTCGCGTGGCCAGCAGGTCGTCAATGGTGTCGTCGGAGAGCTGGTTGTTGGCGGCACCGCACACGGATCGGCACTGCAGGCGCGAAGCGGTGAGGTCGTCGAGCACGCCACCGAGCGCGCACGGCGCGAGGATGTCGCACTCCACCTCGAGGATCGTGGCGGTATCGACGACCTCACCGCCGACGGCGTCGGCGACCGCCTGTGCCCGGGCGGGGTTCGCATCGGCGACCACGACGGACGCACCGGCAGCGGACAGCAGCCGGGCCAGGTGCCCGCCCACGTGGCCGACACCCTGGATCGCGACCCGCCGCCCCGCGAGGCCTGGCGCACCGTCGAGCTCCCGAAGCACCGCACGCATCGCGGCGACCACGCCGACGGCGGTGACGGGTGAGGGATCCCCCGACCCACCCGCCGCCGGATCGACGCCCGTGACCCAGGGCGTGATCTCGGCGATGAGGTCCATGTCGCGCGTCGTCGCACCGACGTCCTCGGCCGCGAGGTAGCGCCCGCCGAGCTCGTCGATCGCCCGCCCCATCGCGTGCAGCAGCTCCACCGTGCGCGGTGCATCGGGGTCGTCGATCAGCACGACGGCCTTGCCCCCGCCCTGATGGAGGCCGGCGGCCGCCGCTTTGAGCGTCATCGCCTCGGAGAGCCGCAGGACGTCCCGGACGGCGTCGTCCTCGCTGCGGTACGTCCAGAAGCGGATGCCGCCCAGCGACGGGCCGAGGGCGGTGGAGTGGACGGCGATCACCGCGCGGAGGCCCGTCGGTGCATCGGCGACGAACACGACCTGCTCGTGACCGCGAGCCGCCATCACGTCGGTCACGGTCGTCACGGAGCCGAGGCTAGATCCGACCTGCCGCCGCTCCCGAGTGCGCTGCGACCAGAATGTCCCGATGCCCCGGGCCCGGACTGCTGCTCTCGTCGCGATCGTCGCGATCGTCGCGACCGCGTGCGGCGGCGGTGGCGGGTCGGACCAGAGCGCCGACGAGACCACATCCACCCTCGCGCCCGTCACGACCGCAGCGCCGCCGACCACGACGGCGGCTGCGTCACCGAACGACGTCTACGCGAACACGCACGCCGGCATGCTCGCGCCGAGCGTGCAGGACATCACCCCGCGCGTCTACGTGCCGAACGGTCACGCGGCGACCGTGACGGTCATCGATCCGACGACCTTCACCATCACCGACACGTTCCCCGTCGGCGCGCTCCCCCAGCACGTCGTGCCGTCGTACGACATGCAGACCCTCTACGTGAACAACAACCAGGGGAACTCGCTGACTCCCATCGACCCGCGGACGGGGGCACCCGGGGCGGCGATCCCGGTCGACGATCCGTACAACCTCTACTTCTCGCCCGACGGCAAGTACGCGCTCGTCATGGCCGAGCGCGAGCGGCGCATCGACGTGCGCGACCCGACGACGTGGGAGCTCGTCACGAGCATCTCCGTGCCCCAGGCGGGCGTGAACCACGCCGACTTCACGGCCGACGGGGCGACGATGATCGCGAGCTGCGAGTTCTCGGGCTTCGTCGTGCGGATCGACCTCGCGACGTTCCAGGTGACGGGCGAGCTCGAGGTCGGGGGCGAGCCGATCGACGTGCGGATCTCGCCCGATGGCTCGGTCTTCTACGTCGCCAACCATGTGAAGAACGGAGGCGGGGTGTCGGTCGTCGACCCGGCGACGATGACGGAGACGTCGTTCATCCCCACCGCCGCAGGCGCGCACGGCCTGTACCCGAGCCGCGACGCCACGCAGCTGTACGTCACGAACCGAGCCGCGGGCTCGGTCACGGTGCTCGACTTCGCCACCGGCGCGCCCGTCACCACCTGGACGATCGACGGTGGCGGGAGCCCCGACATGGGCGGCGTGTCGGCCGACGGGACGCAGTTCTGGGTGAGCGGGCGCTACGACGACGTGGTGTACGTGTTCGACACCGCGACGGGCGGGCTGCTCGCGAAGATCCCCGTCGGCCACGGTCCTCACGGACTGGCGATCTTCCCCCAGCCCGGCAAGATCAGCCTCGGCCACACCGGCAACTACCGCTAGCGCTCCGCGCACGGAGGACCGGGGGTCTTCGCCACGCTGGTGGTTCCGGAGCGGCCGTCGAGTGTGCCGAGAAGCCTCGTGCGTCAGCAGTTCCAGCGGTGGACGACCCTGGTCTCGTGCTCGTAGCCGAGGACGCTCAGGGTCGACGGGTCGAGCGCAAACAGCGCGCCGTCGGTCGGAGGCAGTGAGCACCACCGCGCGGTGAGCACGCGCAAGATGTGGCCGTGTGCGACGAGCGCGACCGCGCCCTGGGTCGCATCGGCACGGGCGATGACGCGGTCGGCGCGCGCGCCGACCTGCTCGGCCGTCTCGCCGTGCGGCACCGCGCCCGTGAAGATCGTCCAGCCCGGATCCGACTCGCGGATCTGCTCGGTGGTCCGGCCCTCGTCGTCGCCGTAGTCCCATTCCCGGAGATCGTCGTCGACGACCGCCTGCGCGCCGAGCCCCACGAGATCGGCCGTCTCCCGGGCGCGCTGGAGGGGGCTGACCAGGATCAGGGAGAACTGCCACTCCTCGACCCGCGGCGCGAGCTCGCGGGCGCACGCACGACCTTGGTCGGTCAGCGGGATGTCGGTACGACCGGTGTGACGACCGTTCTGGCTCCACTCCGTCGCGCCGTGCCGGATGAGCACGACCTCGCTCGCCATCGCCGTTCCCCCACCTCTCGCATCTCTCGCAGATCTCTCCGCGCCCCGACGTCTCGAACCGGTACCATCGTCACACGCGCACGTCGTGCGCGCGTGATCCCAGGGGAGCTCGGGACAGCCGGGCTGAGAGGGTGACCGGCATCCGCCACGGCGGACGCAGCGCCACCGACCCCACGAACCTGCTCCGGGTAATGCCGGCGGAGGGAGTCGGATGGCTGAGGCGCGAGGCCCTGCGGGCGTAGCCGTGCTCGTGTTCGCGGGCGGCGATCCGCCGCTCCCCGCACTCGATGCGCTGCTCCCCCACGACGCGCTCGTCATCGGTGCCGACTCCGGCGTCGAGCACGCGCATTCGCTCGGACGCCGGGTCGACATCGCCGTGGGCGACTTCGACTCCGTCGCGCCCGACGAGCTCGCCCGGGCCGAAGCCCGCGGCGCGCGCGTGCACCGGTATCCGCCGGACAAGGACGCGACCGACCTCGAGCTCGCCCTCCACGTCGCCCTGGCCGAGGGCGCGTCGCGCGTGACGGTCGTCGGCGGTCACGGCGGGCGCGCCGACCACCACGCGGCGAACCTCTTGCTGCTCGGTGCGCCCGCGCTGGCCGCGATCGACGTCGACGCGTGGTTCGGGACCGCGCACCTCACGGTGGTGCGATCACGCACCCACCTTCGCGGCGCGCCGGGCGACCTCGTGAGCCTCGTCGCCGTCGGAGGTGCGGCGAAGGGCGTGACGACCGAGGGCCTCCGCTTCCCTCTCGACGACGAGCCCCTGCTCCCCGGATCGACCCGCGGGGTCAGCAACGAGCTCGTCGGCACGACCGCCGAGGTCTCGCTCCGCGACGGCGTGCTGCTCGCCATCCGGCCCCACGCACTGCGACCCGACCCGCCCGACCAGGGAGGAACCGACCGATGAAGGCCCGACGATGCACCGCGGTGCTGATGACGGCGGCCGTCGCACTCGCGGCGAGCGCATTGCCGGTGGCCGCGCAGAGCACCGCGCCCGGTACGGCCACGGGGAGAGGCAGGGACGACGACGTCACGATCCGGCTCGTCACCCACGACTCCTTCGCGATCTCGAAGAAGGTCCTGCGCGACTTCACGCGCCGCACCGGCATCGACGTCGAGGTCCTCCCGGCCGGCGACGCGGGTGCCGCCCTGAACCAGGTGATCCTCACCAAGGACGACCCCATCGGCGACGTGCTCTTCGGCGTCGACAACACGTTCCTGTCGCGCGCGCTCACCGAAGACATCTTCCTGAAGGCTGACGTGCCGAACGCGAAGGCGGTGCCGGCTGCACTCCGGCTCGACCCGTCCGACCGCGCGGTCCCGATCGATCACGGCGCGGTGTGCGTCAACTACGACAAGCAGTGGTTCGAGGACCACGATCTCGCTGTGCCCCGCACCCTCGGCGATCTCACGAAGCCCAAGTACCGGGATCTCCTCGTCGTCGAGAACCCGGCAACGTCGTCCCCGGGCCTCGCCTTCCTGCTCGCGACCGTCGACCGCTTCGGCGAGGGCGGCTGGCAGAAGTACTGGAGCACCTTGCGGGAGAACGGCGTGGAGGTGGTCAACGGCTGGGAGGAAGCGTTCAACGGATCGTTCAGCGGCGGTGAGGGCAACGGCGATCGTCCGCTCGTCGTCTCGTACGCGTCGAGCCCGCCCGTCGCCGTCTACTTCTCCGATCCGCAGCCGAAGGAGTCGCCGATCGGCACGGTGCTCGGCACCTGCTTCGACCAGATCGAGTTCGCCGGCGTGCTGCGGGGCACGGATCACCCCGCCGCCGCGCGCAAGCTCGTGAACTTCATGCTGTCGAAGCGGTTCCAGGAGGACATCCCCCTCCAGATGTTCGTGTTCCCGGCGCGCCCCGACGCGCAGCTCCCCGCGGTCTTCGAGAAGTTCGCCGAGATCCCCCACGACCCCGCCACACTCCCTCCGGAGACGATCGGTGAGCACCGCGAGCAGTGGATCGACGAGTGGACGGACACCGTCCTGCGATGAGCGGACGCGTCGCGTCGCGGTGGACGCGCGCGGCGATGCTCGCCGTGCCGCTGGCGTTCCTCGGGGTCTTCTTCGTCTACCCGGTGCTCACGATCGTCGGGCGCGGGCTCTGGCCCGGCGGAGACCTCGACCTGTCGCCCCTCGACGACGTGCTCGGGAGCTCGTCGCTGCGCGACGTCGCCTGGTTCACCATCTGGCAGGCGGCGCTCTCGACGCTGCTGACGCTCGCGATCGGTCTCCCCGGCGCATACGCGCTGACGCGGTTCCGGTTCCGCGGGGCATCGGTCGTGCGCGCGCTCGTCGTCGTGCCGTTCGTCCTCCCGACGTTGGTCGTCGGTTCCGCGTTCCTCGCGCTCGGCGTGCAGCCATCGGTCGGGGCGATCCTGCTCGCGCACGTGTTCTTCAACTACGCCGTGGTCGTCCGGACCGTCGGCGGGATGTGGGCCCACCTCGATCCGCATCAGGAGGACGCCGCCCGGCTCCTCGGTGCGTCGCGCTGGCGCGCCTTCACGTCGGTGACGCTGCCGGCGCTCCGGCCGGCGATCGCCGCCGCGGCCGCGATCGTCTTCCTCTTCACGTTCACGTCGTTCGGCGTCGTGCTCGTGCTCGGAGGGCCGACGCACTCGACACTCGAGACCGAGATCTACCGGCAGACGGCGCAGCTGCTCGACCTGCAGACCGCTGCGGCCCTCTCGGTCGTCCAGCTGCTCGCGGTGCTGGCGCTGCTCGTCGTGACCGAGCGGCTCCAGGGGCGCCGTCACGTCGCGCTGCGCCTCCGCGCCGCGCGCGAGACCGCGCGGGCGCCTCGCTCACGCGGCGAGCGCGTCTTCCTCTGGGCCAACCTCACGCTCGCGGCAGTGCTGCTCGGCGGCCCGATCGCCGTGCTCGTCGTGCGCGCGTTCGACACGTCGGCTGGCTACGGCCTCGACAACTTCCGCGCGTTGGGGACGCTCCAGGCGTCGAGCGTCCTGTTCGTGCCGCCCGAGGAGGCCATCTGGAACTCTCTCTCGTACGCGGCCGTCGCCACCGCGCTCGCACTCGGCATCGGCGGGCTCGCCGCGTTCGCGATCGTCCGAACGCGACGCGCCGGTGCGATCGATGCGGCACTCACGCTCCCGCTCGGGGTGTCCGCGGTGACGATCGGGTTCGGCTTCCTCATCGCGCTCGACGAGCCGCCGCTCGACCTGCGGAGCGAATGGCTCCTCGTGCCGATCGCGCAGGCGCTCGTCGCGATCCCGTTCGTCGTGCGGCTCACCACCCCGGTGCTGCGCTCGATCGACCCGCGCCTGCGCGAGACTGCCGCGCTGCTCGGCGCGTCGCCACGGAAGGTCTGGCGTGAGGTCGACCTGCCGATCGCGGCGCGGGCGTTGGCGGTCGCCGGCGGCTTCGCGTTCGCGATCGCGCTGGGCGAGTTCGGTGCGACGGTCTTCCTCGCGCGCCCCGACCGGCCGACGCTCCCCGTGGTCGTCTACCGGCTGCTCGGCCAGCCCGGGCCGAGCAGCTTCGGCGCGGCGATGGCCGCGAGCACGGTGCTGCTGGTGCTGGCCGCGGTGTCGGTCCTGATCGTCGACCGGGCACGCGCCGCGGACGTCGGGACGTTCTGAGCCGTGCTGTCCGTCGAGCACCTCACCGTCCGGTTCGGGAGCCAGATCGCACTCGATGCCGTCGATCTGTCGGTCGCAACCGGTGAGATCGTGTGCGTGCTCGGGCCGAGCGGCTCGGGAAAGTCGACGCTGCTCCGGGCGGTTGCGGGCCTCGAGCCGCTCGCCGCGGGACGCGTCGTGCGCGACGGTGTCGATCTCGCGGGTGTGCCGCCCCAGCAGCGCGGGCTCGGCCTGATGTTCCAGGACCACACGCTGTTCCCCCACCGCGACGTGCTGGGCAACGTCGCGTTCGGGCCGCGGATGCACGGCGCGACCCGCAGCGACGCGGCGCGCCAGGCGTCCGCCACGCTCGAGCTCGTCGGCCTCGCGGGCTTCGAGCGGCGACGCGTCGACGAGCTCTCGGGCGGCGAGCAGCAGCGCGTCGCGCTCGCTCGCGCGCTCGCCCCGGCACCCGCACTCCTGATGCTCGACGAGCCGCTCGGTGCGCTCGATCGCCGACTGCGCGAACGACTGGTCGACGACATCGGCGCCCTGTTCCGCGAGCTCGGGCAGTCGGTGCTGTTCGTGACCCACGACCATGACGAGGCGTTCGGCCTGGCCGATCGCGTCGCGATCCTCCACGCCGGGCGAGTCGAGCAGGTCGGCGCACCCACCGAGCTGTGGCGCGCACCCGCGACCGCGTTCGTCGCCGAGTTCCTCGGGTGGAACGTGGTGGCGCTCGACGGCGACGGGAGCGCTCGCGCGATCCGTCCCGACGCCCTCCACCTCGACCCGTCGGGTGCCCTCGAGGGTGTGGTCGTGGCGAGGACCTTCCGACGCGACCATTGGCGCGTGCGGATCGAGCTGACCGCCGGGGCGGGCCGCGGCGGCGCCGTCGACGTCGTGCTCCGCGACCCGGAGCCGCCCGCGATCGATGA
>JBBDWT010000094.1:24291-29764 GCA_040902705.1 Acidimicrobiia bacterium
TGCGGCTCCGGGTCGACCCCGACGGGATGGTGGGCCTCTAGGCCCGGTCGTGCACGGAATCCGCACATCTCCGGCGGGACTCCTCGACACCCCTTCCCTACGATGGGCCCCGTGTCCCCGAGCCCTGTGAGCGTCGTGCCGCGCCCGCCCGGTGACCCCGCTCCCGACACGGTGACCCGCTCGATCCTCGTGATCGAGGACGAGGCGTCGATCGCCCAGGCCGTCGCCGCTCGCCTGCGCAGCGAGGGGTTCGAGGTCGAGATCGCCACCGACGGCGTCGCCGGCGTCGCGGCCTGCGAGCGCCTCCGGCCCGATCTCGTCGTGCTCGACCTGATGCTCCCCGGGATCGACGGGCTCGAGGTATGCCGCCAGATCCAGCGGGACCGGCCGGTGCCGGTCCTCATGCTCACCGCCCGCGACTCCGAGACCGACCTCGTCGTCGGGCTGGCCGTGGGTGCCGACGACTACCTGACCAAGCCGTTCAGCGCTCGCGAGCTCGTCGCTCGGATCCACGCGCTCTTCCGGCGCGTCGACCGGAGCCCCGACCGCGCCCCGCCGAGCACGGGCGAACCGATGCGGCTCGGCACGATCGAGATCGAGCTCGCCGGTCGCAGGGTGCATCGAGGCGGCACCGAGATGCACCTCACCCCGACCGAGTTCGACCTCCTCGTCCATCTCGTGAAGCGGCCGGGACGCGTGTTCACGCGTGAGCAGCTCCTCGGTGACGTGTGGGGATACCGCGACGGATCGGGCGCACGCACGGTCGACTCGCACGTGCGTGCGCTGCGGCGGAAGCTGGGGAACGACACCATTCGCACCGTGCACGGTGTCGGGTACGCAGCGGGCGACGCGCGATGAACCGCCGCCTGCCGATCGACCAGCTCTTCTCGGGTCGGGGCGACCTCGACGTACGCCACCTGGACGTTCGGCGTCCGCTCGATCCCCTGCCGTCGATCAAGCTCAAGCTCGGCTTCGTCATCGCCGCGGCCGTCGCCGTGACGATCTTCGTGTTCTGGATCGGGATCAAGATCGGTGTCTGGCCGTCGGTAAGCGGCGTGCTCGCGGGACTCACCGCCATGGGAATCGTCTGGTGGTTGTCGCGCGGCATGACCAGCCCGCTGCGGGAGATGGCGGCCGCCGCCGACGCGATGGCACGGGGCGACTACAGCCGCCGCGTCACGACCACCTCGCACGACGAGGTCGGCGCGCTGGCCCACGCGTTCAACGACATGGCCGCGGAGCTGGCCCAGACCGACCGGATGCGACGCGACCTCGTCGCCAACGTCTCCCACGAGCTCCGCACCCCGATCACCGCGCTCCAGGTCCAGCTCGAGAACCTCGCCGACGGCATCGCCGAGCCCGATCCCGACACGTTCCGCACGATGGTGCTCCAGGTCGAGCGACTCGGCCGGCTGGTCCGCCAGCTGCTCGATCTGTCGCGCCTCGAGGCCGGCACGGTGCCGTTGGACCGCGCCGAGTTCCGCGTCGAGCCGCTCCTCGAGCACGCCGTGCGCGAGCAGCGGTTGCACGAGCCCGCAGTGGAGATGGCCGTCGATGTCGAGCCCGACGACCTGACCGCCGACGGCGACCCCGAACGCGTGCACCAGGTCGTCGCGAACCTGCTCGAGAACGCGGTGCGCTTCTCACCGAGCGGCGGCGTCGTCGAGGTGCGCGCCCGTCGTCACGACGGCGGTGTCGTGATCGAGGTGCTCGACCAGGGTCCCGGCATCGCCGAGGCTGACCGCGCGCGCGTCTTCAACCGGTTCGAACGCCTCGACCTGGCGCGCTCGTCGAGCGACGGGGGTGCCGGCCTCGGGCTCGCGATCGCGCGCTGGATCGTCGACCTCCACGGTGGCGACATCCACCCGGAAGGCCGCGACCCGCACGGGTGTCGCATGGTCGTCACCCTGCCCGCCACCGAGCATGCACAGGAACGAGTCAAGGCATGACCGACCCGATGAAGGAACGCAGCATGGCACTGGCCCCGATCGAAGAGGCACTGAAGCGGATCCGCCGAGGCGAGATGGTCCTCGTCGTCGACGACGAAGACCGCGAGAACGAGGGTGACCTCCAGATGGCGGCGAGCTGGGTGACGGCCGACGCACTCAACTTCATGCTGCGCTGGGCACGCGGGCTGATCTGCATGCCGGCCGCGCCCGAGATCATCGCGGCGCTGGAGCTGACGCCGATGGTCGCGCCCGAGATCGCCGGCTGCGACACGCCGTTCACCGTGCCGATCGACCACGTGGACGGCGGCAGCGGCATCAGCGCGGCGGACCGCGCGCTCACGATCCGGCGCTGCGTCGACGCCGACGCGTGCCCGGCGGAGTTCAACCGCCCCGGGCACGTCTTCCCGTTGCGGGCCCAGCCGGGCGGCACGCTCGACCGGCGCGGGCACACCGAGTCGGCCGTCGACCTCGCCATCCTCGCCGGGCTCCCGCCCGTCGCCGTCACCTGCGAGGTGCTCGACGACACCGGAGAGGCCGCGAGCTTCGCGGTGCTCACCGAGTTCGCCGAGCACCACCGCATCGCGATGGTGTCGATCGACCAGATCGCCGAGCACAAGAAGACCTCGAGCGCCGACGCGCGCCGCCCCGCCCCGCTCCTCCTGTAGCCGCCCAACCACGGGGTTGCGTCTCTCGACCCGCCTCACGACGGTGAGGGACGCATCAATGGGGTCAGAGCAGGGAGAGGACGAGGGCGAGCTGCGCGGCGTGGTACGTGACCATGATCGCGACGCCGCCCCACGCACGGGGCCGGACGAACCGGGTCTCGGCGATGAGCGAGTCGGACGCGACGAACGCGAGCCCCCCGATGATCGCCCACGGGTTCCCGCTCGCGATCGCGCTCAGCGCCATGGCGCCGATCGCGCCCATGTAGACCGTGACCGGGACCACGAGGGCGCCGCGCCCGGAGGCGCGCAACGCGCCGACGAACCGCAGTGCGAGCGGTGCCACGAGCACCGCGGCGACGAGTGCTCCGACCAGGTAGTCGCCTGCATCGCCCCCGTGGAGCGCGAAGCCGACCGTGTAGAGCAGCTGGGCGACGAGGAACGACGAGAGACCCGGCACGAAGCGATCCCCCGGCAGCATCAAGAAGACGTCACCGGCGAGCGACGCGAGCAGGGCCAGGACGAACAAGGTCTGGGTGTCGGCATGGGCGGCGTCGAGGGTCGCGGCCATCCCGGCGAGCGCGAGCGTCGCCCCGGGCTTCGCGACGTACTCGAGCCGCGTATCCTTCCGGGCCACCGCGATCCAGTCGGTGACTGCGAGCAGCACCGCCAGGACCGCGAGGGCTGTTGCCGTGGTGTTCACGCGCCGATCCTGCCTCGCCACACGCCGACGTGCGAGCCTGGCCCGATGGCGAGCGCCCCGGTGATCCGCCGCGTCGTCGACGGAGTGCGCGAGCTCCAACGCCGCTACAACGCGATCGCGGGGCCGACGCTCGCTGCCGGAGTGACCCTGTACGGGTTCCTCGCGCTGTTCGCACTGCTCGTCCTCGCGGTCGCGGTCCTCGGCTTCCTCTCGGCCGACAACTCGCACCTCGCCGAGGAGATCGTCCACGACATCGGCCTCACCGGTGATGCGGCGAAGATCGTCACGGAGTCGGTCGACGCCGCGCAGCGAAGTCGTAGCCTCACGACCGTCGTCGGCGTCGTGGGCATCATCTGGCTCGGGACGAGCTTCGCCCAGGTCGTCGCGAACACCTTCGACGCCGCGTGGCGCGTCCCCGGTCGGGGACTGCGCGACCGAGCGCGCGGCCTGGTGTGGCTGCTCGGGGGAAGCGTGCTCATCACGCTCGGCCTCGGCGCGACCGCGCTGTGGGACGTGCTTCCCACCGTGTTCGCGCCGCTCGTGCTCGTGGTCAGCATCGCCGGGAACATGGCGCTGTGGATGTGGACGTCGTGGGTGCTCCCGCACCGCGACGTCGCGTGGCGCGTCCTGGTCGTGCCGGCGCTCGCGGCCGCGGTCGCGCTCGAGGCGCTGAAGGTGGTCGGCGCGTACGTCGTGCCGCGCTTCGTCGCGCGCTCGTCGGAGCTGTACGGAGCGATCGGCGTCGTGTTCGCGATCCTGCTGTGGCTCCTGATCCTCGGCCGCGTCGTGGTCTACATCGCGGTGATCGAGGCGTGGCGCGCCGAACGGACCGAGCCCGCGCCCGGCCTGGAGTGACGCCCGGTCCGCTCCCCCGCATGCATGCAGGGCATCACGGTTGGAGGCGCGTGACGACCCACGCGCCGCCGGCGTCGCGCCGGTAGACGAGGCGGTCGTGCAGCCGATCGTCCCGGCGCTGCCAGAGCTCCACCTCGTCGGGCGTGATCCGGTACCCGCCCCAGAACGACGGAAGGGGCACGTCGTCACCGTCGAAGCGCGCCGCGACCTCGGCGACCTCGTGCTCGAGCGCGGCGCGGTCCGCGACGGGCTCGCTCTGGCGCGACGCCCACGCGGAGAGGCGGCTCGCGATCGGCCGGTGGTCCCAGTACGCGCGCGACTGCTCGGGAGCCAGCTGCGTCACCGGCCCCACGGCGCGGACCTGGCGACCCTGCTCCCGCCAGTACAGGACGAGTGCAGCGTGACCGCTCTCCGCGAGCTCCCGGCCCTTGCGGCTCTCGTAGTTCGTGTAGAAGCAGAAGCCCTGCTCGTCGAGGCCACGGAGGAGCACGACGCGCGCGGAGGGCACGCAGTCGGTGCCCGCGGTGGCGACGACCATCGCGTCCCAGTCGCGCACGCCCGCGGCTCGAGCATCGTCGACCCAGCGCATGACCTGCGCCATCGGCTCCGGCCCGACATCGGCCTCGGTGAGGGCATCGGCGAGCCCCCGGTCGTCTCCCGGGTCGTCTCCCCGTTCGTCTCCCGGCGTCACGCGCCGAGGCTACCGGTGATCCTGTGACGTGCCACGGTGCGCAGTACCGCGCGGACGCTGGAGGCATCGACGCCGTCGGTAGGAGGCTGACGGCATGAGAATCTTCAAGAAGGTCAAGCGCTCGGAGGATCTGCGCGCGAACGGCCGCCGAGGAACCGCGCGTGTCCTGTCGTCGAAGCTGCTCAACCGCGGTGAGTTCCAGGTGTCGGGCAAGCGCGCCGAGCAGCTCATGTCGGGGGAGGCGACGATGACGACGTTGAAGCTCGAGCTCGAGGTCACCGTCGACGCCGATGCGCCCTACACGGTGAAGCTCAAGGCACCCGTCCCGATGATGGAGCTCACCAAGGTCACCGCGGGCACGGTGCTCCCGGTGCTCGTCGACCCCGGCGACGCCGAGCACCTCGAGATCGACTGGGACGGGGAGATCGTCGAGCCGAGCCTCGAAGAGCGGGCCCGGAACGACCCGATGCTCCAGTCGCTCCTCGACCGCCGGATCGACCCCCCTCCGGCGGGCTGACACCGGGTCGGCGGCGAAGCTCACCAACGCGGGAGCGGGCGGGGCGCGTCCCCGAGTAGACGCGCTCAGCGACCCAACACGTCGGCGAACCACGCG
>JBBDWT010000095.1:0-4482 GCA_040902705.1 Acidimicrobiia bacterium
GACCCTCTTCCATGGCGATCGGAGCGATGAGCTCGACCGTCATCTCGGTGTTGTCACCGGGCATCACCATCTCGGTGCCCTCGGGGAGGTGGATCGCACCCGTGATGTCGGTGGTGCGGAAGTAGAACTGCGGGCGGTAGTTCACGAAGAACGGCGTGTGCCGCCCGCCCTCTTCCTTGGTGAGCACGTAGACCTGCGCCTCGAAGTTGGTGTGGGGCGTGATCGACCCGGGCTTCGCGAGCACCTGGCCGCGCTCCACCTCTTCCTTCTTCGTGCCCCGGAGGAGGGCGCCGATGTTGTCGCCCGCGCGGCCCTCGTCGAGGAGCTTGCGGAACATCTCGACCCCGGTGCAGGTGGTCTTGGTCGTGTCCTTGATGCCGACGATCTCGATCTCGTCGCCGGTGTGCAGGATGCCCTGCTCCACCTTGCCGGTGACGACGGTGCCCCGGCCGGTGATCGAGAACACGTCTTCGATCGGCATGAGGAACGGCTTGTCGAAGTCGCGCTCGGGCTCCGGGATGAAGGAGTCGACCGCCTCCATGAGCTCGATGACCTTCGGCGTCCACTCGGGGTCGCCTTCGAGCGCCTTGAGGGCCGAGACCCGAACGATCGGGGTGTCGTCACCGGGGAACTCGTACTCGTTGAGCAGCTCCCGGACCTCGAGCTCCACCAGCTCGAGGAGCTCCTCGTCCTCGACCTGGTCGACCTTGTTGAGCGCGACCACGATCGAGGGCACACCCACCTGGCGGGCGAGCAGCACGTGCTCACGCGTCTGGGGCATCGGACCGTCGGTGGCAGCGACCACGAGGATCGCACCGTCGACCTGCGCCGCGCCCGTGATCATGTTCTTGATGTAGTCGGCGTGCCCGGGCATGTCGACGTGCGCGTAGTGGCGGTTGGGGGTCTCGTACTCGACGTGGGAGATGTTGATCGTGATCCCACGCGCCTTCTCCTCGGGCGCCTTGTCGATCTCCTCGAACGCGGTGAAGTGGGTGCTCGAGTCCTTCTCCGAGAGGACCTTGGTGATCGCCGCGGTCAGCGTCGTCTTCCCGTGGTCGATGTGACCCATGGTGCCGACGTTGAGGTGCGGCTTGTTGCGCTCGAACTTCTCTTTGGCCATCGTGAGGCCTGTTCCTTTCGTGCTGCGGGGTGGCCGGACGCGCTATTCGCCGCGAACCCTGGCCGTGATCTCTTCGGCGGTCGACTTCGGTACCGGCTGGTACGAATCGAACTGCATCGTGTACGTCGCGCGCCCCTGGGTGCGCGACCGGAGGTCGGTAGCGTAGCCGAACATCTCTGCGAGCGGCACTTGAGCGTTGACGACGTGCGAGTTGCCTTGCTGCGTCATGCCTTCGACCTTGCCGCGACGCGAGTTCAGGTCGCCGATGACGTCGCCCATGAAGTCCTCGGGTGTCACCACCTCGACCTGCATGATCGGCTCGAGGAGCACGGGCTTCGCCTTCCTCGCCGCGTCCTTGATCGCCATCGAACCGGCGATCTTGAACGCCATCTCGCTCGAGTCGACATCGTGCGACGACCCGCCGGTGAGGATGGCCCGCATGTCGACGAGGGGATAGCCGGCGATGACTCCGCCCTCCAACGCCTCCTGCATCCCGGCATCGACCGACGAGATGTACTCGCGCGGCACCTCGCCGCCCTTGACCTTGTCGACGAACTCGTACCCTCCCCCGGGGCCCGTGGGCTCGAGGTCGATGATCACGTCGGCGTACTGACCGCGCCCACCGGTCTGGCGCACGTACTTGCACCGGACGTCCGTGACGGGCTGGGTGATCGTCTCGCGGTAGGCGACCTGCGGCTTCCCGACGTTCGCGGCCACGGAGAACTCGCGGATCATCCGGTCGACGAGGACGTCGAGGTGCAGCTCGCCCATCCCGCCGATGATCGTCTGGCCGGTCTCGTCGTCGGTGTGGACCTGGAAGGTCGGGTCCTCCTCTGACAGCGCACCGAGCGCCTTGCCGAGCTTGTCCTGGTCGACCTTGGTCTTCGGCTCGATGGCCACCTGGATGACGGGCTCGGGGAAGACCATCCGCTCGAGGACGATCGGGTGCGACGGGTCGCACAGCGTGTCGCCGGTGGTCGTGTTCTTCAGGCCGACCGCGGCGACGATGTCGCCGGTGAAGACGCCTTCCTTGTCCTCACGGTGGTTGGCGTGCATCTGGAGGATGCGCCCGACCCGCTCCTTCTTGTCCTTGGTGGCGTTCAGCAGCGGGCTGCCGGTGCCGAGCTTCCCGGAGTAGACGCGGAAGTACGTGAGCTTGCCCACGTAGGGGTCGCTCATGATCTTGAACGCGAGCGCCGCAAAGGGCTCGTCGTCGGAGGCCTTGCGCTCGATCGGCTCGTCGGTCTTGATGTCGGCGCCCTTCACGGGCGGGACGTCGACCGGGCTCGGCAGGTAGTCGACCACCGCGTCGAGCAGCGTCTGCACGCCCTTGTTCTTGAACGCGGTCCCGCACAGCACCGGGACGACCTCTCCGCTCAGTGTCGCGGTGCGCACTCCCACGCGGAGGTCGTCGGCGGTGATCTCCTCGTCGCCCACGTACTTCTCGAGCACGTTCTCGTCGAACTGGCTCACGACGTCGACGAGCTCGTGGCGCCAATGCTCGGCGTCGGCCAACAGCGCCTCGGGGATGTCGAGCGTGTCGTAGTTCTCGCCCATCCCCTCGTCCCAGACGAGGGCCTTCATGCCAAGGAGGTCGATGACCCCCTTGAACTCGCTCTCGGCACCGATCGGGAGCTGCACGAGCGCCACCGTCGCGTCGAGACGGTCCTTGATCATGTCGACGCACCGGTAGAAGTCGGCGCCGACGCGGTCCATCTTGTTGATGAAGCACATCCGCGGCACGTTGTACTTGTTGGCCTGGCGCCAGACGGTCTCGGTCTGGGGCTCGACACCGGCGACGGCGTCGAACACCGCTACCGCGCCGTCGAGGACGCGCAACGAGCGCTCCACCTCGACGGTGAAGTCGACGTGGCCGGGTGTGTCGATGATGTTGATCCACGTGTCGCGCCACTTGCAGGTGGTCGCGGCACTCGTGATCGTGATCCCGCGCTCTTGCTCCTGGACCATCCAGTCCATGACCGCCGCGCCCTCGTGGACCTCGCCGATCTTGTACGTCTTCCCCGTGTAATAGAGGATGCGCTCCGTCGTCGTGGTCTTCCCCGCGTCGATGTGCGCCATGATCCCGATGTTCCGCACGCGCGAGAGCGGAACCTCCCGGATCACCGGACCGTCCTTGCCCTTGACTTCCTTCTCAGCTGTTGCCATCTCGTTGTTCTTTCTCTGACCGGCGCTCACGCACGGGGGTACGCGCTCCGCCTGCTTGTTCGAACGTCTCGTGGAACTTCCTCGTGGAACTTGCTCTCTTGCACTCGACCCTGGTCCTCGACCCTGCCGCTCGCAGCGAAGAGGTGGCTGTCCGGGGAGGACTTCGGCGGTACACCCCCGCCAAGTGCGTCCCGCGAGTGAGCGGTAGGTGGATGTCGGGGGCCGAGCGTCCGGTGCCGAGCAGTTGCGCCGATCCGCCGAGACCCGGCTCGGAGAGCCGACCGAGCGGAGCGAGGGAGCAGGGGCTCGGCGGAGGTAGGCGCAGCGAGGCCACCGGATGCTCGGCCCCCGGCGCCCACCGGGACCAGATCAGGCGCGGGACATCGCACTCACCACCGGTAGTGCGCGAACGCCTTGTTGGACTCCGCCATCTTCTGCAGATCGTCCTTGCGCTTGATGGCGGCACCAAGACCGTTGCTCGCGTCGAGGAGCTCGGCGGCGAGCCGCTCGGCCATCGTCTTCTCTCGGCGCTGCCGCGAGTAGCCGACGATCCAGCGGATCGCGAGGGTCGTGGCGCGCCGCGGGCGCACCTCGACCGGCACCTGGTAGGTCGCGCCGCCGACACGGCGGCTGCGTACCTCGAGCGCCGGACGCACGTTCTCGACCGCGCGCTTCAGCGCGGGGACGGGATCGCCACCGGTCTTCTGCTCGATCTCGGCCAGGGCGTCGTACACGATGTCTTCGGCGATGGAGCGCTTGCCGTGACGCAGCACCTTGTTGACGACCTGGGTGACGACGACCGAGCGATAGCGCGGGTCGGGCAACAGCTCGCGCCGGTTGGCAGGTCCCTTGCGCGGCATGTCAGCCGTCCTTCTTCGTGCCGTAGCGGCTGCGCGCCTGGCGCCGGTCGGCGACGCCGGCGGCATCGAGCGCGCCGCGGATGATCTTGTAGCGGACACCCGGGAGGTCCTTCACCCGACCGCCACGCACCAGCACGATCGAGTGCTCCTGGAGGTTGTGACCGATCCCGGGGATGTAGGCCGTGACCTCGATCCCGGACGTGAGCCGGACCCGCGCCACCTTGCGCAGCGCCGAGTTGGGCTTCTTCGGGGTGTGGGTGAAGACGCGCGTGCACACGCCACGCCGCTGGGGTGAGCCCTTCAGCGCGGGGGTCTTCGACTTGTCTCGCTTGGTCT
>JBBDWT010000096.1:0-4476 GCA_040902705.1 Acidimicrobiia bacterium
CGAGTACGCCGTCTGGTCGTCGACGATGAAGACGTCCTTCGCCTTCAGGATCTGCCGGATGTACTTCGCCGTCGTCGGCGCCTGGACGCTGTCATTCGGGACGACCCGGAAGAAGTTCGGGATCGAGCCGTTCGTCAGCGACGTACGGGTCGCGGAGCCGGAGATGAACGGCAGCCGCTGCGCCTTCTTGAAGATCGGAGCGACCGCGAGCACCTCCTGGCTGCCGGCAGGGCCGACGACCGCGAGGATGTCCGCGTTCGCGTGGAACTTCGTCCCGACCGTCGACGCCTGCGCCGGATCGAGCTGCGTGTCACCCTCGACCAGCTTGATGTTGCCGCCGCCGAGCTTCCGGATCGCGTACTTGGCGAAGCCGAGCTGCTCCTTGCCGATGAACGCGGCGTCACCGGTGATCGGACCCATGAAGCCGATGCTCGGGTTGTCACACCCGGCGTTGGCCGACGCTGCGGTTGCGGGCACGTCGGCTCGCGCGAGCGCCGACGCGACGACCGCGAGCGACGCAATGGTGAGCACCGCGATCGCGGCTGCTCCCTTCCTGATGCTTCCTTGCATTCCATGCCCTCCTGTGGTTGGCAACGACTTACGACGTTGGAATCAGTTGCGAGTTGTCCTGATAGGCGCGTGAAGCGGGATCGCCGGACGGGTGGAAGACCCCGAGGATGCGCATAACGCCCGGGCCGGTGTTCTCGATGCAGTGCACCTGCTCGGGCGGCAGATGGAAGCATGAGCCCGGCTCGAGGGGGATCGATTCGCCCTCTATGTGCGCGAATCCTCTGCCCTCGACGATGTAGCCGACTTCATCGTAGGTGTGACTGTGATCCGGTGCGCGGCACGGCTCGACGATCCCCACGAACTGCGTGGCGTCCATGCAGCCGGCGTCCTCGTTCACGAGGTAGCGAAACGTGCGCTGCGCGTCGGCGCGGAACTCCTTGCGATCGTCGAAGCGGACGATCACCTCGCGCGGTGGGCGGTAGACCTGCTCGACCGGAACGCTCGTCGAGACGATCAGCAGTTCGCCGGGCCCGGCATTGTCGATCGTGTACGTCTCACCCGCCCGGACGTAGGCGCCTGTATCGGGCTCGAGGTCGTGCGGCTCACCGTCCAGCTCGAGCGTGCCCGATCCCGAGACGACGTAGAGGAGCTCGTCGCGCGTCGCGTCCCCACGAGGCAGCGACCGGCCCGGGTCGTAGCGGGTCACCCGCTGCTCGAGCAGCCGCGACCCCGTGCGGGGGCCGAGCACGACCTTTTCGAGCGCTGTGTCACCGTCGGCACGTCGTCCCTCGACGTCGGCTTCGGCGACCACGAATTGCTGCCGCATAACCGAATCTCACCTTGCAGCCGGTGTCATGTCAACACGAAGCGCGATTGTGCGACCAATTGTCGTCGCTGCCTCTAGACTCTCCGCCGCGTGAACGTCGTCGAGGCCGCAGACCTCCACCGGACATACCGAACGACGACCGGAGTCCTCCGTCGCCGGACTGCCGACGTGGAGGCGGTGCGCGGCGTCAGCTTCGCGATCCGGGAAGGCGAGCTGTTCGGGCTACTCGGGCCGAACGGCGCCGGCAAGACGACGACGATCAAGATGCTGATCACGCTGCTGATCCCGAGCTCCGGCTCCGCGCGCGTGCTCGGACGAGACGTAGTCAAGGATGCGCAGTGGGTTCGCGAGCGGATCGGCTACGTCTTCGGCGGCGACCGCGGCCTCTACGAGCGGCTCTCCGCGCTCGACAACCTCCGCTACTTCGCCGAGCTGTACGCGGTCGAGCCGCGGCGGCAGCGCGCGCGCATCGACGAGCTGCTCGACCTCGTCGGGCTGAAGGGGCGCGAGCGCGAGCGCGTCGAGGGCTACAGCCGGGGGATGCGGCAACGGCTGCACATCGCGCGCGGGCTCCTGCACGACCCTCCCGTCCTCTTCCTCGACGAGCCGACGATCGGCGTCGACCCCGTCGGCGCGCGCGAGCTGCGCGCTCTGATCGCGTCGCTGACGCAGGCCGGCAAGACCGTGCTGCTGACGACGCACTACATGTTCGAGGCCGACTCGCTCTGCGACCGGATTGCCGTGATCTCGAACGGCGAGATCCTCGCCCAGGGAACCCCACAGGAGTTGAAGGCCGGGGTCGAGGAGGGGGCTGTCGTCGAGGTCGAGGTCTTCGGGATCGACGAGGCATCCGTGCAGCGCGTCCAGGAGCTCCATGGCGTCCTGGCGGTCACGGTGGAGGAGCAGGAGCAGAAGCAGCTCCTGATCGTGCAGACGGCGCCGGGCGCGGAGCTGACCCACGTGATCCTGGCGCAGCTCGACGCCGTCACCGTCGGTCGCGTCTCCTCGCGCGAGCCGACGCTCGAGGACGCGTACGTCCAGCTCGTGACTGCATGACGCGCTTGCCGCGCGTGATCGCCCTCGGGCTGGTCTTCCACCTCAAGCACATCTCCCGAAACGCGTTCGCCGTGATGACGACCGGGATCTGGCCGCTCGTCTATGCGTCGCTGGCCTATTTCATGTTCCGCGCCGGCGGCGGCCCGGAGACGCTGCTCCTCGCCTCGATCGGCGCGACGGTGATGGGCATCTGGTCAGTGACCACCGTCGGCGCGGCCGACGCGATCCAGCGCCAACGCTGGGAGGGAGTGCTCGAGCTGCTCGTCGCTGCGCCGACCCCGTTCTGGGCGGTGCTGATCCCGATCACGATCGCGACGTCGGCGATCGGCGTCTACTCGCTCGTGTCGACGCTGCTCTGGGGCCGCTTCCTCTTCGGCATCCCGCTCGAGCTCGAGCACCCCGTCCTGTTCGTGCTCTCGCTCGCGCCGACGATCGTCTCGATCGCACTGCTCGGCTTTCTGATGTCGTCGGTCGTCGTGCGCTTCCGCGCCGGCTGGGCGGTCGGAAACATGTTCGAGTATCCGGTCTGGCTCGTCACCGGCCTCCTGATCCCCGTCGCGCTGCTCCCGGCCTGGGTCGAGCCGGTCTCGTGGGCGCTGGCGCCGACCTGGGGGATGCGCGCGCTCGCCGAGTCGGCGACCGGCGGCGGCTCGCCCCTCTTCGCGATCGGCATGTGCTTGGCGCTGAGCGCGGCCTACACCGTCGTCGGCGCGCTGCTGCTCGAGCGCTTCCTCGAATCGGCGCGCCGCCGCGCCACGCTCTCTCTGACGTGAACGCCCTCCGCGTTGCCCTCGTCGGCGGGCTGATCAGCTTTCGCGGCCTCTTCGGCTGGCTCCACCCCTCGCTCCTGCTGCCGACGATGTTCGTGCCGCCGCTTTTCCAGGTCCTGTTCTTCGCGTACCTCGGCCGCGCGGCGAAGCTCGAGTCGGACTCGTTCTACGTCGTCGGCAACTCGATCCAGCTGACCGCGCTGCCGGGTCTCTTCGCGATCAGCCAGGCGATCAACGGCGAGCGGCGGAGCCAGACGCTGGCGACGCTGCTCGCGTCACCGGCGAGCCGGGTCGCGGTCTTCCTCGGGCGCAGCCTGCCGGCGATGGCGATCGGGCTCGTCGTCTCGGCGACGAGCTTCGCGTTCGGCGTCCTCGCGCTGGGCGTCGACGTGCCGGCGAGCGCGATCGCACCCCTGCTGCTGACGATGGCCGCGACGGCGTTCTCGTGCGCGGCGCTCGGGATCGCGCACGCCGCCGTCGGGCTACGCCTCCGCGAGATGTCGGTCTTCTCGAACCTCGTCTTCGCGATCCTGCTCGTCTTCTGCGGCGTCAACGTCCCTCTGGACGACCTGCCCACCTGGATGAGCACGGTCGCGGGCGGGCTTCCGGTCACGCATGCGGTCGAGGCCGGGCGCGATCTCGTCGCCGGCGCCTCGCTCGCGGAGGTCGCAGGGCTGCTCGGCACAGAGGTCGCGATCGGCGCCGCGTATCTGGTCGCGGGACTCGGGCTGCTGCGCTTCTACGAGCGCGACGCGCGGCGCCGCGGCTCCCTCGAGCTCGTCTAGGTCTCGAAAAAGAACTGCATCCAGGCTTCCCACCACGTGGGAGCCTCGACCCGGATCGTGCGCCCGTCGATCCGCTCGACGCCGGGGTGGAAGCGAAGCCGGTCGGCCGGCTGCGTCCGCTTGAACTCGACCTTGACCTCGCAGGGGCTGCCCGGGTCGTAGGGCGGCACGGCCTTCAGGTCGCCGAGCGCCGCCTTCGCCCCTGCCTCGACCAGCTCCCGCGCACGCACCGGCGGGATCTGGCGGGCGGACGCGCCGCCGAGTCCCTGCTTGACGGCGACAGTGGTCAAGCCGTCGCCGAGCAGCGCCTTCCCCTCGTCGCACGAGGCTCCGTCGCCGGTGACGAGGAGCACCGGACAGCCCCAGGTGCCGCAGAGCGCCGCGTTGATCCCCGTCTCGCCCACCTCGACGCCGTTGAACCAGAGCCGCTGGAAGTCGCGCCCGGAGACGGTGTGGTTCATGTTCCCGAGTTGGGCGCCCGCCATCGCGTGCATGCCGACGAAGAGCGCGGCGTCGCAGCCTTGCTCCA
>JBBDWT010000097.1:0-13937 GCA_040902705.1 Acidimicrobiia bacterium
TGACCGAGGCCCCGACGTACGGGGTCGCCGAGCTGAACCAGGCGATCTCCGAGGCGCTCGTCGAGGCGTTCCCGCGCCAGGTGTGGATCCGCGGCGAGGTGGCGCAGTTGCGTACGTCGGGGAACGGCCACGCGTACTTCGACCTTTGCGAGAAGGACGAGCGCCGTGACCACGTGCGGGCGAAGGTCTCGGTCGCGCTGTTCCGCAACGACCGACCCGCGGTCAACAAGACGCTGCGCGACGCAGGGGTGAAGCTGGCCGACGGGGTCGAGGTGCGCATCCGCGCCCGCATCGACTTCTGGCCGCCAGCCGGTCGCCTGCAGCTCATCATGAATGCGGTCGACCCCGTGTTCACGGTCGGGAAGCTCGCCGCGGAGCGCGCGCGGGTGCTCCAGGTGCTCACTGCCGAGGGCCTCCTCCGTCGCCAGGCCGAGCTGACGCTTCCCCTTGTCCCGTTGCGGATCGGGCTCGTCACCAGCACGGGCAGCGCGGCGTACCACGACTTCGTGCACGAGCTCGACGCGACGGGTCACGCGTTCCGCGTATATCCCGTCGACGTGCGCGTGCAGGGCCAGGGTGCCGACCGGCGGATCATGTACGGCCTCAACCGGTTGCGCACGGCCGATGTCGACGTGATCGTGATCACCCGCGGCGGCGGCGCGCGCAGCGATCTCTCGCCGTTCGACTCGGAGCGGCTCGCGCGGCTCATCGTCGACATGCCCGTGCCGGTCATCACCGGCATCGGGCACGAGGTCGACCGCACCGTGGCCGACGAGGTCGCGCACACGTGTGCCAAGACACCGACGGCGGCGGCGGCGCTGCTCGCCGACGCGGTCGACGACTATCGCGAGCGCCTGGCGCGGATCGCGCATCGCGTGTCGATGCGCGCGCGCGGCGCGTGCTCGCTCGCACGGCGGGACGTGGCTGACCGCGGTCGACGGGTCGCGCGCGCCGCGCCCGTCGCCATGGCGCGCGAGCGACGCGTCCTCGACGGGTACCGGGGCCGGATCGTCGATCGGACCCGGCGCCGCATCCACGACGCCGACGCGAACGTGCAGATCCACCACGGGCGCCTCACCGGTGTCGCGCTCGGTGCATTGCGAGGCGAACGAGTCCGGATCGAAGCCGCGGCCGACCGCCTGCGCGCGCTCGATCCACGTCGCGTGCTCGAGCGCGGCTACACCATCACCCGGACGCCCGACGGGGGCATCCTCCGCGCGGCCGACCAGGTCGGTGCGGACGACGAGCTGGTCACCGAGACGGCCGGGGGTTCCGTGCGCAGCCGCGTGGTCGGCAGTGGCGAGGAAGGCGACGCGTCATGAGCCCGAAGCAGGAGGTGGGATACGCCGAGGCGATGGCCGAGCTCGAAGAGATCCTCGACGAGCTCGAGGGCGATCACCTCGACGTCGACGTGCTGGCCGAGCGGGTGCGTCGGGCGAGCGAGCTGCTGACGACGTGTCGCGATCGCATCGCCCGGGCCCAGGGCGACGTCGACAAGATCGTCGCCGACCTCGAGGACTTCGACGCCGGCACCGGCACCGACGACGATCCGGGCGACGAGGAACCTGACGTCGACGACTGATCAGATCAGGCGACACCGGCGGCGAGCGCGTCCTCGAACGGCCAGCTCTGCTCGACGTGCTGGTTGCCCTCGACCATCAGGTTGTAGAGCCACCAGTACGTGTACACGCCGCACGTCACGATCGACACGATGATCCGCGCCGCGTAGTTGTGCTTGCCCTTGATCCGTGACGGATCGGGTGCCGGGAGCGTGACCCCGAGTCGGGCGTAGATCTCGACGAGCTCGGCCTCGATCGCGCCCTCGGCGCGTTCCTGCGTGTCGAGGTCCTGGTCGATGAAGACGTAGCCGACGATCTGCGCGATCCCGGTGAGGATCGCGATCAGGAGCCAGATGCCGGGATCGCGGAACTCCCGCGTCTGCACCTGGAGGATCCCGAGGTTCGCGGCGATGCGCTCGAACGCGGGGCGCAGCTCGTCGGCGAACCCACGTTGGCTCGCCTGGTCCCACGCGTAGGTGTTGGCCGCGTCGAGGAGCTCGTAGCGGCGCCGGAGATGGTCACGGTCCCGGCGCATCAGTTGGTAGAAGAGGTACCAGCCGAAGATCCCGCACGTGATGATCGTCAGGAAGATGTTCAGCCCGGGGCCTTCGAAGAGGTAGTCGGTCTGGGGTCGCTGTGCGATCGCCGCGCTGATGCGGCCGGTCGGTCCCACCGGCGTCCCGAACCCCGCGCCGCCCGACGGAGACGGAGGCGGTGGCGGCGGTGGAGGCGTCCCGGGCGGGGGCGGCGGCGTCGTCATGGCGCGAACCCTACGCCGAGCCTCCGGAGTGCGAGACGGCCCTCGAGACGGGCATCCGACACCACCCGCGGCCTTCCCCCGATGTGCTCCGGGTATTCGCGCTCTGAGCGCGAATACACCTCAAGCGAGGTCTCGGATCCTCCGAGATCACCAGCATGGGAGGACGAAAGAGCACACGACGGACCACCGGCCGCTTCGCCGGAATCCTTGCTGGTATTGGGATTCTGGCCGTCACCTTCGTGGCGGTGGCCCCGGGAGCCCAGGAGGCCGGCGCCGCATCAGGTGCCCCCGAGAGTGGCAAGGCCCGCACACTGCTCGTCGCCCGCCAGGTGCCGGCCCCCTCGCTGACGCCGCCCACCCTCCAGCTCCTGCGCATCCTCGCTCCGGTCGACGGTGGCGACCTCGCCGTCTACGACGCGCCTGGTGCGGCCGCTCCGAGCCAGGTGCTCCCCGCCGTCAACGAGCTCGACTCGCCGCTGGTCCTCCTGGCGGTCGCCGCCCAGCAGGACTGGTACGAGGTGATGCTCCCGAGCCGACCGAACGGCGCCTCGGCATGGGTGCCGGCGAGCTCGGTGACCGTGACCGTGCCGGAGTACCGCGTCGACCTCAGCCTCTCCGCCCGCGAGCTCCACGTGACCCGCATCGCCGACGGCGCCGTCGTGATCTCGAGCCCCATCGGCGTCGGCGCAGCGTCGTCGCCGACCCCGGTCGGCCTGTTCTTCGTGCGGGACCACTTCCCCACCTCGGGTGCCAACCACCCCTACGGCCCGTTCGCCTTCGGTCTCTCCGGCCACTCCGACGTGCACATGCAGTTCGGCACCGGTGACGGACGCATCGCCATCCACGGCACGAACCAGCCGTCGAGCATCGGCGCCGCCGCCTCGAACGGCTGCCCCCACGTGCCCAACGACGTGGTGATGGAGCTCATCCCCTATATGCCGCTCGGCACCCCGGTGGTCATCTCCGCCTGACCCAGATCGGGCGCAGCCCGGACCCGGCGCGGCGCCGGACATCGCTGCCGCCGAGCGGTCGTCCAGGCTTCGGTCGGCGTCCTGAGTCTCTGAGTGAGACGTCAGGCCCGGGGTCACCGACGAAGCGCCTCCGCGCAGAGTTCCTCATCGGTGGGCGGTGGGTTGGTGGTCGCCGTACAGGACGTCCGGGTCGAGATCTGCCCCATTGGGCCAGACGATCGAGTGGCTCGATCTGACGGAGAGGAAGGTGGGCGCGAGCGCGTTGCCAGCTTGCCAGAAGTTCCGCGCGGTGCGCGTCGGCCCAGACGCGTACCAATCGCAGCTCACGGGGGGAGAGGTCGCCAGACCAGACCTCGAGCGACTGGATCGCGATGCGTCCGGTCCGGCCGCCACCGACGATATGGAAGTGCGGCGGTGCGTGATCGTCGTAGTACATCGCGATCACGATGCCGAAGAAGCTGCTGATGCGTGCACACCTCGAGTTCCGCTGTGTCGTCGGCCGGACTGTTGGTACGCGAAGGAAGCCGGTCACGTCGACGACGCTCACGCGCCGGGCGGTCGACCGACGCGCCGATTGAGACGGGCGAGGCCTTCGACGACCGAGCGGAGCATGTTGCGGTCGGCTTCTGCCTGTTCGGTGAGGCGATCGACGGCGTCGACGAGCCGATCGATGGCGGCAGCCTGACGACGCGTCGCGAGATCGATCTCGTGGTGGATCCCGTTGAACAGTCGCGCCAGGTCGGCACGATTGACGGTGTCGGTGGTCGTCTGTGTCGCGGTCTGGGCAGTCGCGTTCGCCGCGCGGTCCACCGTGGTGCGGAGTTCGCGCGTCAACGTCTGGAGCTCACGCGTCTCGCGGTGCAACGAGATGAGGTCGATCACCTGCTCACCCGACTCGTCACCATTGGTGTGCCAGGTGACCGGCTGCTCGGGACGAGTGCGCTCGCGCGCCCAGGCCGGCGCGGTGAGGGGGATGTAGCCCGGCTGCTCGAGGACCGGCGCGCATCCGTTGAACCGACCGGGGCATCGGGCACCGCACGTGAGGCACTCACAGCGACCACCCTCGGGGGCCACCGTCATCGCGTGGCCGCATCCGGAAACGATGTCGAGCGCGAACTCGTAGCAATAACCCATTCAGTCAGACATTACGTGGGCCACCCGACCGGGCGTCGGGTCGGGTGTCGCCGCGCCCCGTCCCTCCCGCGACGCGCCGCCGTGTGGGTCGTTGGGCGTCGTCGCGATGCGCGTCGCGTCGACCACCCGAAGTCCTCATCGCGGGACCACCTGCTGCGGGCGCATCGCGTCACTCCCGCTCAGGCCGAGCTCGTGGGCGAGGACCGCGCGGCCAGGCGGTGCACCCCCATGATTGCTCGGCGGAGCATGCCCGGCCACGGCCAGAAGCGGAAGAGGGAGGACTCCACCCCCGAATCTCCTCTCGACGCGGGGCTCGGTTGTCCGTAGGTTCACCCATCACGGCGCGGCGGGGGGCCGTATCGTGGCCGGCGGGTCGGGATTGCTGAGGGGAGACCGCGGTGCCGCTCGTGTTGGGCGTCGATTCGTCGCTCGACGCGACGACGGTGGAGTTGCGCGACTCCGACGACGGTCGCGTCTACGGCGATGGCCGCGCGGCGCACCCCGCGAACCGCGGCCCGGAGGAAGACCCCGCGATCTGGTGGCAGGCGCTCGTGGATGCGCGCCACGATGCCGGCGGCGCGCTCGGCGTCGCGGCGGTGGCCGCGGCGGCACGGCAACCGGGACTCGTCGTGCTCGATGATGCCGGCAAGTGCATCGGGTGCGCGCGCGTCGGCCGTGATCCCGAGGCGGCCCCCGACGCCCGGCGACTCGAGGAGCAGCTCGGTCGGTTCGACTGGGCGACGGCGTGCGGGTCGGTGCCGCACGACGGATTGACGATCGCGAAGCTCGCGCATCTCGCCCGCACCGCGCCGGAGGCGTTCGCGCGTGTCGCGTGGGTGCTCCAGCCGCACGACTGGCTGACGTTCCGGCTCAGTCGACGCGTCGTCACCGACCGCGGGGACGCGTCGGGGACGGGCTACTGGTCACCACGCGACGGGGTCTGGCGCCCCGACCTGCTCGCGCTCGTCGACGAGTCGCGTGACTGGGACGAGTGCCTGCCCGCAGTCCTCGAACCGTCCGAGCCGGCGGGCGATCGCGAAGGTGTGATCATCGCGCCCGGAACCGGCGAACCGATGGCGATCGCGCTCGGGCTGGGCTTGGCGCCGGGTGACGTCGTCATCGACTCCGACAGTCGGGTGTTCGCCGTGCGCGAACGGCCCACCGAGGATCCGACCGGAACGGTCTCCGGGTACGCCGACGCCACGGGTCGCTACCTGCCGCTCGTGGAGTCGATCGACACCTCGGCCGTGACCGGAGGGCTCGCACGCGTGCTCGAGCTCGACCGCACGCGCTTCGACCAGCTCGCGCAGGCGGCACCCGCGGGTGCCCACGGCGTGACATTCATCCCTCCGTCGAGCGTTGCGGGCGGATCGTTGCACGGCATCCGTTCCGATGTCGGTCCCGAGGACATCGCGCGGGCCGCGATCGAGGGCGTCGCGTGTGTGCTGCTCGACGCGATCGACGCGCTCCGCACCGCGGACGTGCCCGTCGGTGGCCGGCTCTTCCTCGTGGGGCGGGGCGCACGCTCCCACGCGCTGCGACAGATCCTGGCGGACCTCGCCCAGCGCCCGATCGCCGTGCCGAAGGGCAACCGGGCCGCCACCGGCGCGTGCGTGCAGGCCGCGGCCACGCTCCAGGGTCGGCCTCCCGACGAGGTCAGCGCCGCGTGGGGCCTCCACGACGCGCGTGAGGTCGAGCCCAATTCCCGAGTCGACGGTGAGGAGACCCGCGCCCGCTGGCGCGCCTCGCAGCGCTCCTAGCCCTGGGCCGCGTCCGGCGCGGCTTCCTGCTCGCGGGCGCGCCGCCTCGCATGCCACCGCAGGCCGCCGGTCATCGCGGCGAGCAGCTCGTCGTTGTCGCGCGACAGCTTGCGGTGCACCCACCGCTCCAGGCCGATGCGCCGCATCCAGGGGTTGAACGTCTCGTACGTCTCGTTGAAGTGGACGCGCGTCGTGCCGTCACCGAGATCCTCGAGCCGGGTGAGCCCGGTCGCGCGCGACCAGAGCGGCTTGCCGATCGCGTCGTAGCGCCACGACTCGTACGGCTTCACCTGCGTGAGCCACTCCCACGACTGCGCGACGCCACCCGACAGGAGCGCGCGGGGGACCTTGAAGTGGCAGTGGCGCACGAGCCCTTCGCCGACCTCGTCGCCGGGATGGAGGATGTCGATCCGGGTCACCCCGTCCTGAGGCTGGGGGCGGTCGGGGCCCCGGTACCAGAAGAGCTCCCACACCTCCTGGGGCGGCGCCGGCACCACGAACGAGTAGTCGTGCACTTGCATGGTGGTCAGCCCCTCTGCTGCATCAGGCGCGGTCCTTCGACCCCTCGTCCCACTCGACGAGGCAGAACTCGTTGCCGCCGGGGTCGGCCATCACCTGGTACCGGCCGTCGTCCTCCTCGACGATGTCACCGAGGCGGGCCGCGCCGAGCAGCTCGGCGCGCGCGGTGGCGACCGCGATGTCGTCGACGTTCAGGTCGAGGTGAAGCCGGTTCTTGCCCACCTTGTGCTCCGGGACCGGCTGGAAGGCGAGGTGCGGGCCGCCGGGGATGACCGGCTCGAGCGCGATCCAGTCGGCCGCTCGCGAGCGCACGGTCGTCCCCAGCACGTCGCACCAGAACGCAACGAGCGGCTCCGGGTCGGTGCAGTCGATTGCGACGACGTCGAGGCGTCCGAGGGCGGCCATGCGCCGCGCAAGTTACCCGTCCCGCGCCCTTCGCGGGGCCGACAGCGGTTCAGACGGGATGGAGGAAGCTGCGGAGCGCCTGGCGGCGTGGCTTCGGTTCGCTCGCACGGTGGCTTCGACGCTCGCCGGGCGGGACGGGTTCCCGAAGACCGCTACTACCGTTGGGGGCGTGCACGATGCTCCCGAGATCGCCGACTCGCTGCTGGATCTCGTCGGCAACACGCCGCTCGTCCGGCTCGGGCGCGTCGGGGCCGCGCTGGCCTGCGACCTGGTGGCCAAGGTAGAGCTCTTCAACCCCGGCGGGAGCGTGAAGGACCGGCCCGCGATCGCCATGATCGACGAAGCAGAGCGCGCCCGGCTGCTCGAGCCAGGCGGGACCATCGTCGAGCCGACGTCGGGCAACACCGGTGTCGGGCTCGCGATCGTCGCGGCGCAGCGTGGCTACCGCTGCATCTTCGTGATGTCCGACAAGATGTCGGACGAGAAGGTCGCGCTCCTGCGCGCGTACGGTGCCGAGGTCGTGGTCTGCCCGACGGCGGTGCCGCCCGAGCACCCCGACTCCTACTACTCGGTGGCCGACCGGCTCACGCGCGAGACGCCGGGCGCGTACCGGCCGAACCAGTACTACAACCAGGCCAACCCGATGGAGCACGAGCGCTCGACCGGCCCCGAGATCTGGCGCCAGACCGCCGGGCGGATCACGCACTTCGTCGCGGGAATCGGGACGGGTGGCACGATCACCGGCGTGGCGCGCCATCTCAAGGCGCAGAACCCGAACGTGCAGATCATCGGCGCCGATCCCGAAGGCTCGGTGTACTCGGGGGGCACGGGCCGCCCGTACCTCGTCGAGGGAGTCGGCGAAGACTTCTGGCCGCCGACGTTCGACCCGTCGCTCGTCGATCGCACCGTGATGGTGTCCGATACGGAGTCGTTCGCGGCGGCCCGGCGCGTGACGCAGGAGGAAGGGCTCCTCATCGGCGGCTCGTGCGGCACCGCTGTCCACGCGGCACTCGTGGTCGGCGCCGAGCTCGGTCCCGACGATCTCGTCGTCGTGCTGCTCCCCGACTCGGGGCGCGGCTACCTGTCGAAGATCTTCAACGACCAGTGGATGACGGGGTTCGGGTTCCTGAGCAAGGAGGGACCGACCGCAGGCGACGTGCTGGCCGCGAAGAGCGATGCCGCGGGCGACCGGGAGATCCCCGCCTTGGTCGTGATCACGCCGGGGGAGCCGGCGCGGCGCGGGTTCGCGCTGATGCGCGACCTCGGCGTCTCGCAGCTCATCGTGAGCGTGACCGACGAGCTCCCGCTCGCGGCGAAGGAGGTGAGCGGGTCACTGTCGGAGCTCGCACTGATGGACAAGGCGTTCCGCGACCCGGCGGTGCTCGATCGGCCGATCGGTGAGCTCATGGAGCCCGCGATGCCGATGGTCGGGATCGGCGAGACCGTCAGTGATGTCGTGGACCGGCTCGACACGGCGTCGTCGGTCCTCGTCCTCGACGGCGGCCATCCCATCGGGGTGCTCACCCGCTCCGACGTGCTCTCGTTCCTCGCGGCGCGGTCACCCGGATGATGTGCGGCGGATGAGCGGACCGACGCGCGACGCACCTGGCTTCGAGACGCGTGCGATCCATGTCGGCCAGGAGCCGGATCGGGTGACGGGCGCGGTCGTCCCCCCGATCAGCCTGGCGAGCACGTTCGCGCAGTCCGGCGTCGGCGCGCACCGCGGGTTCGAGTACGGGCGCACCGGCAACCCCACCCGCGCTGCCCTCGAGTCCTGCGTGGCCTCGCTCGAGGGTGCCGCGCACGGGCTGGCGTTCTCGAGCGGCATGGCCGCAGAGGACACCGTGCTGCGCGCGCTCATGGGGCCGGGCGATCACGTCGTCCTGCCGAACGACGCGTACGGCGGCACGTTCCGACTCGTCGCGCGGGTGCTCGCCGAGGCGGGCGTCGAGTGGTCGGCGGTGGACCTCCGGGACCCCGCGGCGCTCGATGCGGCGTTCCGACCGACCACCAAGGTGGTGTGGGTCGAGACGCCGACGAACCCGTTGCTCACGGTCGTCGACATCGAGGCGGTGGCGACCGCGGCCCACGCGCACCGCGCGCGCGCCGTCGTCGACAACACCTTCGCGTCGCCCTACCTCCAGCAACCGCTCGCGCTCGGTGCCGATGTGGTGGTGCACTCGACGACGAAGTACCTGGGTGGTCACTCCGACGTGGTCGGTGGGTTCCTCGCGACCGACGACGAGGAGCTCGCCGAGCGGCTCGCGTTCCTCCAGAACGCGATCGGCGCGGTTCCGTCTCCCTTCGATTCCTACCTCGTGCTGCGCGGCGTCAAGACGCTCGGCGTGCGCATGGATCGGCACTGCGCGAACGCGCGCGCGGTTGCGGAGCTGCTCGGCCGGCACGCGGCGGTGGAGCGGGTGCTGTGGCCCGGCCTTTCGGATCATCCCGGCCACGACGTCGCGCGCCGTCAGATGCGCGACTTCGGCGGGATGGTCAGCTTCCTCGCTGCCGGGGGAGAGCAGGCGGCGCTCTCACTCGTCGCGAAGACCGAGGTCTTCACGCTGGCCGAGTCGCTCGGTGCGGTCGAGAGCCTCATCGAGCACCCGGCGCAGATGACGCACGCGTCGGCCGCGGACTCGCCCCTGGCGGTCGACCCCGCGCTGGTGCGGCTCTCGGTGGGCATCGAGACGATCGACGACCTGCTCGCCGACTTGGAGCGCGCGCTCGACGCCGTGCTCTGAGTCGTACCCGGGAAGCGACGGGCAGCGGTACGCCCGAGTGCTCAGCGCTGGCCGGCGAGTCGGCGCTGCTTGAGCTGCGCCTTCACGTAGTCGCGGTTCATCAGCGCGATGAAGTCGATCGAGATCTCCTTGGGGCACGCGGCCTCGCACTCGCCGTGGTTGGTGCACGAGCCGAACCACCGCTCCATCTCGTCGACCATGGTGAGGGTGCGGTCCCAGCGCTCCGGCTGACCCTGAGGCAGCAGGTTCAGGTGCTGGAGCTTGGCCGCGGTGAAGAGCTGTGCTGCGCTGTTCGGGCACGCCGCCACGCACGCCCCGCACCCGATGCAGGCCGCCGCGTCCATCGCCGCGTCGGAGACCTCCTTCGGGACGAGGATGAGGTTCGCGTCGGGTGCCGTGCCGGTGGGGGCGGTGATGTAGCCACCGGCCTCGACGATGCGGTCGAGCGGGGAGCGGTCGACACAGAGGTCCTTCAGCACGGGGAACGAGCGCGCCCGCCACGGCTCCACCGTGATGTGCGCGCCGTCCTCGAACTTGCGCATGTGCAGCTGGCACGTCGCGGTGCCGAGCTCGGGTCCGTGCGCGCGACCGTTGATCATCATCGAGCACGAGCCGCAGATCCCCTCGCGGCAGTCGTGGTCGAACGCGACCGGCTCGCGGCCCTGCTCGACGAGGCGATCGTTCAGCACGTCGAACAGCTCGAGGAACGACATGTCGGCGGAGACGTCGTCGACGTCGTACGTCTCGAACCCACCCTCGGCAGAGGAGGACTCCTGACGCCAGACCTTGAGCGTGACCTTCACGGTTGCTCCGTCACTCGTCGGACCGTCACTTGCGGGACCGCTACTTGTAGGACCGCTGCGCGAGATGCACGTTCTCGAACTCGAGCGGCTCCTTGTGCAGCGTGGGGCTGGCGAGGTCGCCGGTGTACTCCCACGCGCCGACGTACGCGAAGTTGTCGTCGTCGCGGAGCGCCTCGCCCTCCTCCGTCTGGTGCTCGACGCGGAAGTGGCCGCCGCAGCTCTCCTCGCGGTGCAGCGCGTCGCGCACCATGAGCTCACCGAACTCGAGGAAGTCGGCGACGCGGCCCGCCTTCTCGAGCGACTGGTTCAACGACATCCCCTCGCCGAGGATGCGGACGTCCTTGTGGAACTCGTCGCGCAGGACGGGGATCTCGGCGAGCGCCTTCTCGAGGCTCTCCTTGCTGCGGGCCATGCCGCAGTTGTCCCAGAGGATCTTGCCGAGCTCGCGGTGGAAGTGGTCCACCGTGCGCGTCCCGTTGACCGACAGCAATGCACGGACCCGACCGGCGACCTCGGCCTCGGCCTCGACGAACACCGGGTCGTCCGTGGGCACCGGCTCGCTGCCGAGCAGCGGGGCGAGGTGCTCGCCGATCGTCGCCGGGAGCACGAAGTAGCCGTCGGCAAGACCCTGCATGAGCGCGCTGGCACCGAGGCGGTTCGCGCCGTGGTCGGAGAAGTTGGCCTCACCGAGCACGTAGAGGCCGGGGATGTTGCTCATCAGGTTGTAGTCGACCCAGAGCCCGCCCATCGCGTAGTGGACCGCGGGGTAGATGCGCATGGGCATCTCGTACGGGTCTTCGCCCGTGATGCGCTCGTACATCTGGATGAGGTTGCCGTAGCGCTCCTCGATCACGTCGCGGCCGAGCCGCTCCATCGCGGTCGAGAAGTCGAGGTACACGCCGTTCTTCAGCGGCCCCACGCCGCGGCCGGCGTCGACCTCACGCTTGGCGGCACGCGACGCGACGTCGCGCGGCACGAGGTTCCCGAACGCGGGGTAGCGGCGCTCGAGGAAGTAGTCGCGCTCGGCTTCGGGGATCTGGCCGGGCGACCGCTCGTCGCCGTGCTCCGTCGGCACCCAGATGCGTCCGTCGTTGCGGAGTGACTCGCTCATCAGCGTGAGCTTCGACTGGAACTCGTCGCTCGCCGGGATGCAGGTCGGGTGGATCTGCGTGTAGCAGGGGTTCGCGAGGAGCGCGCCGTTGCGGTGTGCGCGCCAGATCGCCGAGGCGTTCGAGTGCTTCGCGTTCGTCGAGAGGAAGAAGACGTTGCTGTAGCCGCCCGTCGCGAGCACGACCGAGTGGCCCGAGAACGACCTGACGTCGCCGTTGATGAGGTCACGAGTGACGACGCCGACCGCGACGCCGTCCTTCAGGACGAGCTCGAGCATCTCCATGCGGCTGCACAGCTCGACGTTGCCGAGGTGCACCTGGCGCGCGAGTGCCTGGTACGCCCCCAAGAGGAGCTGTTGACCGGTCTGACCGCGGGCGTAGAACGTGCGCGACACCTGCGCGCCACCGAAGCTGCGGTTGTCGAGGAGCCCGCCGTACTCGCGGGCGAAGGGCACGCCCTGCGCGACGCACTGGTCGATGATGTTCACGCTCACCTGCGCGAGGCGGTACACGTTCGCCTCGCGTGCGCGGTAGTCGCCGCCCTTCACCGTGTCGTAGAACAGGCGCTGCACGCTGTCGCCGTCGTTGCGGTAGTTCTTCGCGGCGTTGATGCCGCCCTGGGCGGCGATGCTGTGTGCCCGGCGCGGCGAGTCGTGATACGTCAGCAGCTGCACGCGGTAGCCGAGCTCACCCAGCGTCGCGGCGGCCGACGCACCGGCGAGCCCGCTCCCGACGACGATGATCTTGAACTTCCGTCGATTCGACGGGTTGACCAGCTTCACGTCGAACTTGTGGTTGTCCCACTTCTGGGCGATGTCGCCCTCGGGGATCTTGGCGTCGAGGGTGATGATGCTCACGGTTGCACCACCCCGGTCGTGATGAGCAGCGGCATGCTGATGTTGCCCACGGTGATCACCAACGCGAACGCGATCGCGAAGTAGCGACGCCAGATGTTCCATCGGGGGTTGTTCCAGCCGAGGCTCTGGAACATCGACCACGCGCCGTGGAAGATGTGGAGTCCGAGCGCCAGCATCGCGACGATGTAGGCGATCGCGACCGGCACTCGGTCGAAGGTCTCGAAGAGGTTGTGGTACGGGTCGCCGCGGATGAAGTCGGGGTTCGCCTGGCCCCACGTGAGGTCCATCAGGTGGAAGATCACGAAGAGCGCGACGATGATGCCCGTCCAGCGCATCGAGCGGGACGCGAAGTTCGCCGCGACGTAGTCGCGGTGCGACTGGTAGCGCTTCGGACGCGCCTTCAGGTTCATGCGCGTCAGCTGGGCGGCGGCGGCGATGTGGATGACGAACGCCGCGATCAACCCGATGCGCATCGCCCAGAGCACGGTGGTGCGCGGGAAGACCGGCTCGCCGAGATCGCGCAACCACTCGCCGTACTCGTTGATGTGATCGGCGCCGAGGAAGACCTTCAGGTTCCCGACCATGTGCGCGAGCACGTAGCCGAGGAGCCCGATGCCGCTGACGGCCATGAGCCACTTCTTGCCCACGGCGGAACGCCAGAAGTGGAGGAGGAAGTGCTCACGACGCGTCGGCGGGGGCACCGGAGGCCCGGTGTACCGGGCGAGACGCTCAGCGGCGTCGGCCCCCTCGATCTGCGTCGCGGTCGACGGCTCGCCCTCGACCTTCGTCATCGCCCAGCTCCTGAGCCGCGTCGTCTCTCTGGGTGACGCTACCGCTGGGTCCCGCCAGAACGTCGATCCGGGCGGTCAGGGCGTGGTCGGGTCGCCCGAGCCGGTGGCCGGGGCCGAGCCCGAATCGGGCCCACCCCGCCCGAGCTCCTTCTGGATCTGCTTCTCCTTCCAGCCCTCGACGCGCGACGAGCTGGCGAAGAAGACGCTCCAGCCGTGCGAGACGAGGCCGATCCCCCAGAACAAGGTGACCCACAGCCAGTCGATGCCGGCCACGATCAGGAAGACGACGTTGATGACGACGAACACGGCGAGGTGGGAGTAGAAGCCCATCTTCGCCTCGACGCGCTTGCGGGCGTCGTCGTATGCCGGGTTGGTGGTGTCAGGGCTCATGGCGCCATGTTCGCGCGTCTTGCCGGGTCGCCGTCGCACGCTCCGGCTCCGTGCGGGTGCGGTCGGCGAAGCCGCCGCCCCGCGTCTTGCCGGGTCGCCGTCGCACGCTCCGGCTCCGTGCGGGTGCGGTCGGCG
>JBBDWT010000097.1:14037-29368 GCA_040902705.1 Acidimicrobiia bacterium
AAGCCGCCGCCCCCGCGTCTTGCCGGGTCGCCGTCGCACGCTCCGAACGAGGGGCGAGAGCTGGGGGATAGCCTCGCTGGCATGTCACGCCCCGGAACCCTCGGCGAGCTTCGCGCCAGCGGCTGGATCTCGCGACCCGTCAAGCAAGAGGTGCGCGAGCACGCGATGGCCCGGATCGCCGACGGCGCGGCCGTCGTCGAGGGTGTCGTCGGATACGAGAGCACCGTGCTCCCGCAGCTCGAGAACGCGCTGCTCGCGGAGCACGACGTCATCTTCCTCGGCGAGCGCGGGCAGGCCAAGACCCGGATGATCAGGTCGGTCGTCGAGCTCCTCGACGAGTGGATGCCGATCGTCGCCGGCAGCGAGATCAACGACGACCCCTACGAGCCGATCTCGCACCACGCGCGAGTCCTCGTCGCCGAGCGCGGCGACGAGACGCCGATCGAGTGGGTGCACCGCGAGCGTCGCTTCGGCGAGAAGCTCGCCACCCCCGACACGTCGATCGCCGACCTGATCGGAGAGGTCGATCCGATCAAGGTCGCCGAGGGGCGGTACCTCTCCGACGAGATGACGATCCACTACGGGCTCGTGCCGCGGACCAACCGCGGGATCTTCGCCATCAACGAGCTGCCCGACCTCGCGGAGCGCATCCAGGTCGGCCTGCTCAACGTGCTCGAGGAGCGCGACGTCCAGATCCGCGGCTACAAGATCCGCCTCCCGCTCGACCTCATGCTGTTCGCGTCGGCGAACCCCGAGGACTACACCAACCGCGGGCGCATCATCACGCCGCTCAAGGACCGCTTCGGGGCGCAGATCCGCACCCATTACCCGCTCGACGTCGAGGTCGAGATGGACGTGGTGGCGCAGGAGGCCCACGTCACCACCCCCGAGGGCGTGCGCCTCGACGTGCCCGAGTACATGGCGGAGGTCGTCGCGGCGATCAGCCAGCAGGCCCGTCGGTCACCGCATGTCAACCAGCGCTCGGGCGTGTCCGTGCGGATGTCGGTCGCGAACTACGAGACCATGGTCGCCAACGCGACCCGGCGCGCCGTGCGCAACCACGAAGACGAGGTCGTGCCCCGCGTCAGTGACCTCGACGCGCTCGTGCCGTCCACCGCGGGCAAGATCGAGTTCGAGACGGTCGACGACGGGCGCGAAGAGCAGATGCTCGACCGCATCATCAAGGCCGCGGTGCTCGAGACGTTCCGCTCGACGTGCACGCCCGAGAAGCTCACGACGCTCGTGACCGCGTTCGACGAGGGCCTCATCGTGCACACCGGCGACGACGTGCCGGCGGCGGAGTACGCGTCGTTGCTGTCAGACCTGCCGGGGCTGCGCGACACGCTCGCGGACCTCGAGGTCGGCGAGACCCCCGCGGGGGTCGCGTCGGCGGTCGAGTTCGTGCTCGAGGGCCTGCACCTGTCGAAGCGGCTCAACAAGGACGCCGTCGGCGGGAAGTCGGCGTACCGCGGTCGGGGCTAGAGCCCGCCGCTGCTGTCCCGCTCGTAGACGTTGCAGGCCTTGTTGGCGTAGCGGTTCACGTTGTCGACCGCAGTCTTGACGTCGGAGTCGTCCTTCACCGACGGATCCGACTCCACCCGCTCGAGCGCGTCGACGAACGTCTGCGCGTCGTCCGCGATCGCCTTCGGCGCCAGGCGGGCCATCTCCCGGACGAGTGGCAGCTGGCGCTGCACGCTCGCGCTGCCTCTTCGCTGCGCGCGCTCGAGCTCGGTGTTGTAATCGTCAGCCGCGCGGCAGAACGCCTTCGATGCCGGCGGCTTCTCCTCGCGGCTGCACCCCGCGGCGATCCCGAGGGTCGCAACCATGAGCGCGAGAGCGACGAGTCGGCGGCGATGGTGCTGACGGCGATGACGGCGGCTCACGCCTGTCAGTCTCGCCCCCACCACCCGAGCATCTGACATCGAGGATGTCACATGCTCGGGTGTGGGGCGGTGGGTGAGGGGTACGGTGACGGTTGATGGGTCTTCGGCGCCGCAAGCGTGACCGCGAGCATGCGGGGTTCCGCTATTCGGCGTGGGACGGCACCCAGCGAGGCTTCGATCTCGACGCCGACGCCCTGCTCGACGAGATGACCGACGATCTCCTCTACCACGGCGACCTCCACGCCGCGCTGCGCCGGCTGATGCAGCAGGGCATGAAGGACCGCGACGGCGAGCAGATGATGGGCCTGCGCGACATGCTCGAGAAGCTCCGTGAGCAGCGGCGCGAGATGCTCGAGCGCTACGACCTCGGTGGCGTCTACGAGGAGATCGCCGAGCAGCTGCGCGAGGTCGTCGACCAGGAGCGCGAGGGGATCGAGCAGCGCGTCGACGACGCCAACGCCGCGAATGACCGCCGCCGCCAGGAGATCGTGGAGGACCTCGCCAAGCAGCGCCGCGAGGAGCTCGAACGGATGCCACCCGACCTCGCCGGCAAGGTGAACGCGCTCCAGGAGTACGACTGGATGGACGACGCGGCACGCCAGCGCTTCGAAGAGCTGATGGAGCAGCTCAAGGAGCAGCTGCTCCAGTCGACGTTCAACCAGATGGCCGAGGGCATGCAGAACATGGACCCGGAGCGCATGGCCCGCATGAAGGACATGATGGCCGAGCTCAACCAGATGCTCGAGCAGCGCGAGCGCGGTGAGGAGCCCGACTTCGACGGGTTCATGCAGCGCTACGGCGACTTCTTCCCGCAGAACCCGCGCACCCTCGACGAGCTGCTCGAGCAGATGGCGCAGTCGATGGCGCAGATGCAGCAGCTCATGAACTCCATGACGCCGGAGCAGCGCGCCCAGCTCCGGCAGCTCTCCGAGTCGCTGCTCGAGGACATGGACCTCCGGTGGCAGGTCGACCAGCTCTCCCGCAACCTCCAGCAGGCGTTCCCCAACCTGCCGTGGGAGAAGTCGATGCCCTTCCGCGGCGACGACCCCCTCTCGATGGGGCAGGTTCCCGGGCTCCTCGACACGCTCGGCGACATGGACGACCTCGAGCACCTGCTCCGCCAGGCCACGCAGCCGGGCGAGCTGTCAGAGGTCGACATCGACCGCGCGCGCGAGATGCTCGGTGACGACGCGACACGCTCGCTCGCGCGTCTCGCCGAGCTCGCCAAGATGCTCGAGGAGGCGGGGCTGATCGAGCAGCGGGAGGGGCGCCTCGAGCTCACGCCACGGGGGATCCGCGCCATCGGGAACAAGGCGCTCGGCGACCTCTTCCGCAAGCTGATGAAGGACCGAACCGGCCGTCACGAGCAGGAGCAGGAGGGGATCGGGCACGACCCCGCGTACGAGCACAAGCCGTACGAGTGGGGTGACCCGTTCCGCCTCGACGTGCAGCAGACGGTGAAGAACGCGATCTGGCGTCAGGGCGCGGGCACTCCGGTGCGGCTGACGCCCGACGACTTCGAGATCGAGCGCACCGAGCAGACGACGCGCAGCGCCACCGTGCTGCTGCTCGACGTGTCGCTCTCGATGCCGATGCGCGACAACTTCCTCTCCGCGAAGAAGGTCGCGATGGCGCTGCACGCGCTCATCACGAGCCAGTTCCCGCGTGACTACTTCGGGCTCGTGAGCTTCGGGCGCGTCGCCCGCGAGGTTCCGCCGGAGCGCCTCCCCGAGATGAGCTGGGACTTCGAGTGGGGCACCAACATGCAGCACGCGATGCTGCTGGCACGGCGCATGCTCCGTCGTCAGTCGGGCACGAAGCAGATCATCATGGTCACCGACGGCGAGCCGACCGCCCACATCGACCGCAGCGGAGAGCCGTTCTTCTCGTACCCGCCGGCCCCGGAGACCATCGAGGAGACGTTGAAGGAGGTGATGCGGTGCACGCGCGACGGCATCCGCATCAACACCTTCATGCTCGACGAGAGCCACTACCTCCGCAGCTTCGTGGAGCGCATGATGCAGCTCAACAAGGGCCGCGCGTTCTTCACGACTCCCGACACGCTCGGCGACTACGTGCTCGTCGACTTCCTCGAGCAACGCCGCCAGTCGCGCCGCGCGAGCTAGTTGCGGCTCGCGGCGAGCTCCCGCTCGTACGCGGCCAGGGTGGCGCGGTCGAAGCAGACGAAGCGGACGTGCTCCACCTGCGCGGTTTCGGTCGCTCGGCACGTCGCCACGGCGATGCCGGTCGCCGGCTCGAGCGGATAGCCGTAGATCCCGGTGGAGATGGCCGGGAAGGCGATCGAGCCGGCGCCGAGGCCGTCCGCGACCTCGAGAGACCGCCGGTAGGCCGAGGCGAGGGCCTCGGGCTCACCGGCGCCGCCCCCCGACCAGACCGGCCCGACGGCGTGGATGATGAAGCGGGCCGGGAGCGCGAACCCGGGCGTCGCGACGGCGTCGCCGGTCGGGCAGCCACCGGCCGAGGCGAGCTCGGCGCACGCCTCGGCGAGCCCGGGCCCGGCCGCGGCGAAGATCGCGCCGCAGACCCCGCCTCCGCGGGCCAGATCGCGGTTCGCGGCGTTGACCACGGCGTCGGTCTGCTCGGCGGTGATGTCGCCCTGGACGGCTCGCAGGCTGGCTCTTATCGCTGCGATGTCCGGAAAACGGCAGAAAATCGGTCGCGAGAACCCGTCCAAATCGGACAAATAGGCACGCGACAGCGAACTCCCCCTTGCGCTGCGGCGGAACGAGGCGTCAGCATGACATCAGTGTAATTCCATGGGCGTCGTTCAGACGCTCGCCCGGAGGGGGATGTCGGTGCAGACAACGGTGCAAGTGGCCGAGTTCATCCAGCTGGTCCGCTCGGACGGCGCAGCGCCCGACGCTGCCGGCCGATGGCAGGAGCGGGCGAACTGCCTGGGGGTCGATCCCGACCTCTTCTTCCCGGAGCGGGGCGCCTCGACCCGGGAGGCCAAGGGCGTCTGCCGGGGCTGTGAGGTGCGGCTCGAGTGCCTCGAGTACGCCCTGGCCCAGGGCGAGAAGTTCGGCATCTGGGGTGGTCTCTCCGAGCGGGAGCGCCGCCGGGTCCGCCGCCAGCGGGCACTCGAGCGCCGGGGCCTTGCCGCCGGCTGACACCTTCGTGTCGCGGCTGCGGCCGCCTCAGGCGTGGGTGGCGGCGAGGCGACCCTCGATCGTGATCTCCGCCGCCAGCCCCGCCCACTCGAGGAACTCCGGGCTGCACCGCTCGAGCTCCGCGGCCGGGAGCAGGCCGACGATCTCCACCCGCGTGACGCTCCAGTCGTCGCGCTCCGCCAAGCGACGCACCTCGGTGCACGCGGCTTCGAGACCGTTCACCGGGAGGTCGACCAGGTTCATCGAGACCTGCGCGACGTGCTCCGACTCCATCGCCAGCCCGAGCGCGCGCACGCCGGGCATCCCCCCGTCGGTCTCGCGGATCTGCCGCGCGATCTCGCGCGCGATGAGCAGATCGTCGGTGTCGAGCCAGCAGTTGACCGCGATCAGTGGTGGCCGTGCCCCGACCGCGACCGCACCGAGGGTCGGGTGGGGACGCGTGGGCCCGAGGTCGGGTTGGCGCTTCGTGAACGCCTCGGCGCGCAGCTCCGGCAGCGACCGTCGTAACGGGTCGGCGTCGTCGTAGAGGAACACGGGCAGCGCGAGGTCCTCGGCCGCCCACTCGGCGAAGCCGAGCGCGGCTGCGGCCGCGACTTCGTGGTCTTCGTCGAGCGCGCAGAACGGCACGACATCGAGCATCCCGAAGCGCGGGTGCACCCCTTCGTGGTCGGTGAAGTCGAGCTGCTCGGCGACCGCGCGCGCAAGCGACGCGACCGCTGTCTCCGCATCGCGCAGGCCCGGGCCCGCGAGGGTGAACACCGATCGGTGATGGTCCGCGTCCTCATGACGATCGAGGAGCGACGGTCCGCACGCCACCGCGAGCGCGTCGAGCCGGGCGCTGTCGCGACCCTCCGACACGTTCGGCACACACTCGAGCATGAGAAGCATTCTGCCCGTTGGGGGCCGTCCGCATTCAGGCGGGGCCGACCCCTGCTTGCTCCTAGCCTGACGGCATGCGGATCGGCCTGGCGCTTCCCCACTACGACTACTCCGTCCCCGGGGAGTCGCCGCTGACCTTCCCCACGGTGGCGCAGCATGCCCGCCGGGCCGAGGCGGCCGGGTACGACTCCCTCTGGGTCTCGGACCACCTCTTTCTCGACATCGCGAAGTACGGCGGCTCGGACGACATCTACGGGGCGCTGGAGCCCATCGCCACCCTGGGAGCCCTCGCGGGGGTCGTGGCGCGGCCCCGCCTGGGCACGCTCGTGCTCTGCGAGGCGCTGCGGCCGCCGTCGGTCGCGGCGAAGGCGCTTGCGACCCTCGACCGGATCACCGGCGGCCGCCTCGACGTCGGCCTCGGTGCCGGGTGGTACGAGCCCGAGTACGCCGCCATCGGGATGGCGATGCCGTCGCCCGGGGTGCGCCTCCGGCGCCTCCGCGAAGCGACCGAGATCGTCACCGGCCTGCTCGGCGGCGAGCCGCTCACCTTCAGCGGCGAGTTCTTCCATACCGACGGCGCACGCGTCGACCCGCCCGCGCTCCAAGAGCCCCGCCCGCCCGTGTTCCTCGGCGGGAAGGGCGATCGACTGCTCGCGACCGTTGCCGCGTGCGCCGACGGGTGGAACACCTGCTGGGTGTGGACGCACGACGACTACCGGGCGCGCCTCGCCGTGCTCGACCGTGCGTGCGAGCAGATCGGGCGTGACCCGTCGACGGTCTGGCGCAGCCTCGGCCTGTACTCGCTCGTGGGTGAGGACGAGGCCGACCTCGAGCGCCGCTTCGAGCGCCTGCGCGCGGCAACGCCGGCGGGGGTGCTCGACACGGTCTCGCTCGCCGACTGGCGGGTCGGTCGCCTCGTCGGCACGGTCGAGCAGGTGCGGGAGCAGGCCGCGGGGTGGGGCGAGCTCGGCGTCGAGACGATCATCGTCGGCGCCGGTGCGCTCCCGTTCCACGTCGCGAGCCTCGACGACGTCGATGCCCTCGCCGAGGCGCTCGGCGCCGGCACCGCGGGCTGACCGAGATTCGCGACCGCTCGCGGTCGGCGAGGGGAGACCGTGGCCGACCGCGGCCGGCCCGGGTGACGGAGGGATCCCGCGGTATCCTGGCCGCCGTTGCACTGAGAGGCTGGTCTCCATGAACCTCGGGCCGACCGAGCTCATCATCATCCTGCTGATCGTCCTGCTGATCTTCGGCGGCGCCAAGCTGCCCAAGCTCGCCCGCTCGATGGGCCAGGCGCAGAAGGAGTTCAAGAAGGGCGTCTCCGAGGGCGGTCAGGCCTCCGAAGACGAGTCCGACAAGGCCTGAGCGGGGCCGCGGGTCGTCCCGGAACCGGTGCTGATCGGCGCCGTTCGGGAACCCCACGGGCCTGCCGCGTCGTTGCTCCCATGGCTGACGGCATCCCCACCTGGGAGGAAGTCGCTCGCGACCACGGGCGGTTCCTCTACACGGTGGCGTACCGCCTGGCCGGGAACAACGACGACGCGCAGGATCTCGTGCAAGAGGCGCTCCTCCGGGTCCGCAAGGGCCTGGAGCGCTACGAGCCGGGGTCCCTGGAAGGTTGGCTGGCCCGGATCGTGACGAACGTCTTCCTCGACGAGATGCGGCGCCGGAAGCGGCGACCGACGTCCGCGTTCCCGGACGACCCCGATTGGGTCCTCCCCGCCACGCCGGCTGCCGACGAGGCCAGCCGCGAGCTCCCCACGCACCTCCAGGACGCCCTTGCGTCCCTGCCGGAGGAGTTCCGGGTCCCCGTCGTGCTGTGCGACGTCGCCGACCAGTCCTACGAGCAGATCGCGACGACCCTCGAGATCCCGGTCGGCACCGTTCGATCGCGGATCCACCGCGGCCGGCGGCTGCTGCGAGGCGTGTTGACCGAAGGTGCGGCATGACCCCCGACTCCTCGACACCTGAGCTCCCCGAGCCCTCCGCGCGTGTGGACCCGGCTGCGGTGCAGGAAGACGCGCTCTCCGCCTACCTCGACGACGAGCTCGATGCCGACGCGCGCGCCGCGGTCGAGATCCGACTCGAGCAGTCGGCCGAGTGGCGAGACGTCCTCGCCGAGCTGCGCGAGACGCGCGACGCACTGCGCGCCCTGCCCCAGGTCGACGGATCTCCTGAGTTCTGGACGAACGTCTTCGCCGGCGACGCGGTCGTGGACCTCGGCACGGAGCGTCGCGCCCGCCGTCGTGGCGGATGGCGGGTGGCGGTGGCCGGCGTTGCCGCGGCGTTCGCGGTCATCACCGTCGGGGTCGCGATCGTGCCGGAGCGCACGCGCGTCGCGCCGGCGGTCGTGAAGTTCACCGACGCGCACGCGACGCGCGCGTCGCTCGACGACGACCCGCTCAGCAACCTGGCGTCGGTCGGAGTGCCGGGGTTCAACCGGTGAGCATGCGTGCGCTCCGTTGGTCCGCCGGCGCGGCGATGAGCCTGAGCGCCTTGGCCGTGGTCTCCGTGCTCGTGCTCCCGAGCGCGCACGCCGGCAGCACCGACCCCGCTGACCTGCTCGAGCAGACGCGCGCCGCGTCCGCGGGCGCGACGGTGGCAGGCGTCGTCGAGGTTCGCTGGCTCGACGGCGAGACGGTGCACGTCGGCCGCACTGGCGCCCACGCCCGCGGCGGTGCCTACGTCGTGGGCCGGGGCGACGACGTCGCGGTCGGCGTCGGCGGTGTCCGCTGGGCCGCGACCGAAGGCATCAACACGTGGAACAGCGACGCCGGCCGGCAACCACCACACCCCGGTGCGGCATGGGACCTCTCGCTCGACGGCGACGCCGAGGTCGCGGGGCGGCCCGTGACCGTGGTCGTCGCCCGTCGCGACGACGGACCCGTCCGCGCCCGCTTCTTCATCGACCAGGCGAGCGGCCTGCTCCTGCGCCGCGACGTCCTCCAGCGTGACGGTGAGGTCGTGCGATCGGTGCGCTACACGCAGGTCGCGACCGATGCCGTCGCGCCGCCGGTGCTGGTGGCGCCCCCGGACTCGCGGCAGCCGGTCTCGAACGACGGCGTCGGCGACGGGTTCGTCGCGCCGGAGCGGCTCGACGACGGCTTCCGCCTGCTGGGCCACTCCGAGCACCCTGACGGCGCCGTGCAGCTGTTCTACAGCGACGGGCTCTTCAGCTTGTCGTTGTTCCAACAGCAGGGTCTCGTCGACTGGGGCTCGCTGCCCGACGGTGGCCGACCGGTGACCGTCGACTCCGACAAGGCACGCTGGTACTCGACCGACGCCGGCAGCGTCGTGGTCTGGGGACGCGACGGCCTCGTCCTCACCGGTGTGTCCGATGCGCCGCCCGACACGGTGCGCGCCGCGGTCGCGACGATCGACGGACGCGACACCGGTGTGCTCGAGGACATCGCCGACTTCGTGCTCGGCCCGTTCGGCTGGGAGTAGCCCCTCCCGGCGGCGCGGGCGCGGCGCGAGCCTGGTGTACTAGGCGCGGGCGGCGGTGAGGCGACGCTGGCGGAGCAGGCGCCGGCGCTCGCGCTCCGAGCAGCCGCCCCACACACCGTGATCGATCCGGTAGGTGAGGGCGTACTCGAGGCACTCGGCGCGCACGGGGCACTCGGCGCAGATGCGACGGGCCCGCTCGACGCCGACACCGTCGGACGGGAAGAACTCCGACGGGCTCAGCGACTGGCACATACCGTGGACCATCCACGCGGGGGTGTGGTGATCAGGGCGGTTGAAGGTCTCGTCCATATGTCCGTTCAACGATGGGTTCGGGGGCGCGGTTCCCGGTCGGGTGAACACGGCTCGGCCGGGCGTGGGATTCTCACCCGGCTCTTACCGATCTCTGGGAGCCCTCTGGAGGGGCGCGGGAAGAATGGTCCTTGCCGTCGACGTTGTAGATGGGCAACGCCGGTCCGACGTGACGGTTTCACCCCGGCCCCGAGCTCAGGAGTGCGAGTGAGCGAGACGAGCACGATGAGCACATGGCCACCCGCGGGACCGTCCCCCCGCCCTCCCGCGGGTGGCCGGGGTCGGGGTCTCTTCCTGGGGGTCGTCGTCGGCGCGCTGGTCGGCGCGCTCTCCGCCGGAGGCCTCTTCCTCGCGTTCGACGACGACGGTGCTCAGACGACGATCGTGCGGGCGAGCGCGGCGCCCGCGGTCGTGAACCGCCCGGCGACGGAGATCGCCGGCGAGAGCGACATCGCGGCGATCATCGAGGCCACCGAGCCCGCCATCGTCGCGATCACCACGGGTGAAGGCCCGGGTACGGGCAACGGTGGTGCCGGCACCGGGTTCGTGATCACCGCCGACGGCTTCGTCGTCACCAACAACCACGTCGTCGAGGGCGCGACGAAGATCGAGGTCGCGTTCACCAACGGCGATCTCGAATCGGCCGACATCGTCGGACGTGACCCGTCGACCGACCTCGCGGTCCTCAAGGTCGACCGCACGGGCCTCCCCGTCATCCAGCTCGGCGACTCCGACAGCGCGCAGGTCGGCGACGCGGTCGTCGCGATCGGCAACGCGCTCGCGCTCGAGGGCGGCCTCAGCGTCACCCGGGGGATCATCTCCGGCACCGACCGCACCGTCGACACCAACACCGGCGTGTCGCTGGTCGGGATGCTCCAGACCGACGCGGCGATCAACCCCGGCAACTCCGGCGGGCCCCTGCTCGACGCCCAGGGCAAGGTCATCGGCCTGAACACCGCCATCGCGAACCCGTCGGAAGCCCAGAACGTCGGCTTCGCCATCCCCATCTCCAAGGCGAAGCCCGTGATCGAGGACCTGCGCCTCGGCCGGAAGTCCGCGTTCCTCGGCGTGTCGACGCAGACCGTCACTCCCACGCTCGCCCGGGAGCGAGACCTGGCCGTCGACACGGGTGCCTACGTGGTCGGCGTCACCGGGGGGACCCCGGCCGAGGAGGCCGGTCTCCGCGAGGGCGACGTGATCACCGAGATCGGCGACGCCGCGGTCACGAGCACCGCCGACGTCCAGACGGCGGTCCGGACGCATCGCCCCGGCGACCAGGTCACGGTGGTCGTGAGCCGCGACGGCGAGACCGTCCGGATGGGCGCCACGCTCACCGAACGTCCCGACGCCGGTTAGGCGACGGCCCCGGCAGAAGCCGCTGCGGGGATCGTCGGTACAGTGGTCGCATGTCGATGGAGCAACAGGATCTCGAGCAGCTGCCGCCCCAGGGTCATGTGAGGGTCGTGTACCTCGGCCCGACCGCACCCCACTGGGAGGTCCAGGGTGTGTTCGGTGACGGCCGCCTCATCGACGAGTTCCGCCAGCGGGCCGTCGCCCGCCTCCAGCTCCTCCCGCCGCACGACCCGCAGTTCCGCCGCAACCGTGAGCGGGTCAACCGCGACGCCGAGCGGGAGCGCCTCATCCTCGACTGGGATCTCGGGTACTCGGAGGACGACGGGTAGCGCTCGCGTTCGGTCGTCGCGCCCGGCTCTCGGGCGCTACCAGCGCTTCTCGTAGCGGTTCCTGAGCAGGACGGCGGCGAGGTTGGCGAGGAGCGTGATCGCCAGCAGCACGAGGATCGCCGCCGCCGTGAGGCTGAGGCGGAACTCGGTCTTGGCGTCGGTGGCCCACTGGAAGACGACCTGTGGCAGCGCGGTGTAGGTCGTCGAGAACTTCTCGCCGAGGTCCGCGTTGCCCGTGGTGAAGAACGTCCCGAAGAACGCGCCGACGAGGATCAGCGGCGCCGTCTCGCCGATCGCGCGCGACAGCGAGAGGATCGTGCCGGTGAGGATGCCGGCGAACGCGTTCGGGAGCACCAGCATCTTGGTGACCTCCCACTTGGTCGCGCCGACCCCGTAACCCCCTTCGCGCAGCGAGCGTGGGACGGCCCGCAGCGACTCCGACGACGTGATGATCACGATCGGGAGCACGACGATCGCGAGCGTCAGGCCGCCGGCGATGATCGTGCGCCCGCCGGTGAGACCGTTCTCGCCGAAGATGTCGACGAGCGTGCCGCCGATCACCGGGAAGTCGCCGATGTCGGTGCCCATGAGCTGCACGAAGATCGCCAGGCCAAGCAGCCCATAGACGACCGACGGGACGCCCGCGAGGTTGCGGATGTTCAAGCGCACGAAGCTGATGAAGCGGTTGTCGGGCGCGTACTCCTCGAGGAACACCGCGGTCGCGATGCCCAGGGGGAACGCGACCAGCGCGGTGATGAAGGCAAGGAAGACCGTGCCGAAGATCGCCTGCGAGACGCCGGCGCGCTCGGGGAACCGAGAGAGGTCGGAGGTGAGGAAGCTGCTCGTGCCGACGAAGGCGGCGACGCCGAAGACGAGGGCGAACCCGACGACGATCGCGATGATCAGCTTCCAGCGGCGGGCGCGTGCCGCGGCGATGACGGTGATCGGGAGCACCACGAAGGCGACCAGGGTCGCGAACCACCCGATGAGGCCTTCGGGATGGGTAAGGAACGTCCACGTCTCGCTGAGCGCCTTCTCGAGCTCGCTCGGGAAGTCGGAGAGCACGAAGCCGCGGTCCTGGAACGTGCCGAGGCCGTCGTCGAGGACGATGCCGAGCAGGAGCACGATGAAGGCGAGGCACGCGAAGAGACAGACGAGCAGTGCGAGCTCGAACGCGAGGCCGGGGACGTCGACGCGGCGCCCGCGCAGCGACTTCCCGGCCGTGATGTCCTTGGCGAGTGCCACGTCGACGGTTGCCATCAGTACTTCTCCCGGATCCGACGGACGAAGAAGTCGCCGATGAGGTTGAGGAGCATCGTCACGCCGAACAGCAGGAGGCCGAGGAAGAACAGGCTGTTGAACGCCTGGCCGGCGCCCTTGCCGCCACCTCCGGCGACCTGGTCGGTGCCGGTCGCGAGCGATGCCATGGCCGAGGTGATCGTGAGGCCGACGTCGGTGATCTTGGTGGTGTAGGCGGCCTCACCGAACGCGCCGCCGGCCAGCGCGACCACCATCGTCTCGCCGATCGCGCGCGAAGCCCCGAGGATCAGCGCGGCGACGATCCCCGAGATCGCAGCCGGCATGACGATCCGCGTCACGGTGGTGATCCGCCGCGCCCCCATCCCGTAGCTGCCTTCCCGCAACGATGTCGGGACGGCGCGCATCGCGTCCTCGCTCACCGATGCGACGATGGGGGTGACGAGGAGGCCGACACCGATGCCCGCGGCGGCGAGGCTGAACACGTCCGCCCCGGCGAACAGGTTCTGCACGATGTTCGGCCCGATCCACGCGATCGCGAAGAACCCGATGACGATGCTCGGGATGCCGGCCATCACCTCGAGGATCGGCTTCGTGACCCGACGCACGCGCGGGCTCGCGTACTCGGCGAGGTAGATCGCGGCGCCGAGACCGAGGGGCGCCGCGATGAGCATCGCCACGCCGGTGACGAGCAGCGAGCCCATGAACAGGGTGCCGATGTCGAACTTGCCGACGCGCGGTGCCCACTTGTCGAACGTGAGGAGCTTGTCGAGGGGGATGTTGTTGACGAACGTGATGGAGTTGCCCAGCAACGACGCGACGATGGCCACGCTGATGGCGAGCGAGGAAAGGCCGGCGACCCAGAAGAACGCCTTGACCCGGCGCTCGCGCTTGAGGCGGCGCCGGTCGCCGCTGAGGCTGAGCGGAGCACCCGCCGCCATCGTCACGTCCGCCATCCTGGCTCCTCTTCGACTCGTCGACGGGATCTCACCAGAGAGCACGAGAGGGCGGCCGACCCGGGGGGAACTCCGGTCGACCGCCCTCGTCGCTCCGTGCAGGGTGGTGGCGCTACCCCTCGGACTTCCAGGTGTCGATGGACGCGGTGATCTGGTCCGGCGCCAGCGGCGCGTAGCCCGAGTCCTCGACCGTCTTGGTGAGGTTCTTCTTCGTCATGTAGAAGTCGACGAAGCCCTTCAGCGCAGCGTTGGAAGACGCCTTCTCGAGGTTCGGGTAGATGAAGAGCGGCCGGGCGAGCGGTGCGTAGCTGCCGTTCTGGACCGTCTTCTCCGAGGGCTTCACGCACTTGCCGGTGTCGGGGTTCTCGATCGGGATCGCCTTCACCAGGTCCTGGTTCTCGATGAAGTACGCGTATCCGAGGAAGCCGATGCCGTTCTTCGAGCCCTCGACCCGCTTCAGCGTGTCGTTGTCGTTGGGGAACTGCCCATCGGAGATCAGGGGCTCGGACGGCTCGTTCTCGCCATCGTCGTTGGGCGTGACGTCGGTGATCTTGCCCTCTTCGAGGCGGGTGTCCATGATGTCCTGGTACCCGAGCTCGATGAACGAGTCGTACGTGCCCGACTCCGGACCCGGCGTGAACTTCTTCACCGTGCCCTTGGTCGGCAGCGGCTGGTTTCCTCCGACCTCTTCGGCGATGGCCGAGTCGGCCGCGAGGTCGCCTGACGACTCCGGACCGAACAGGGCGTAGAGCGCAGCCTGGTCGAGGCACTTGAGCTTGAGGGAGCTGTCGTTGTTCACGATGACCGTGAGGCCGTCGAGGGCGACGGGCAACTCGACGTACGTGACGCCTTTGGCCTCGCAGTCAGCGACTTCCTCCTCCTCGATCGCCCGGGACGCGTCGGAGATGTCCGTCTCGTCGTTGCAGAACAGCTTGAAGCCGTCACCCGTGCCCGGGCCGTCGACGCGGACCGAGACGTCTGGGTTCTTCTCCGCGAAGAGCTCGGCGACCAACGACGTGAGCGGCTCGACCGTGGACGAGCCCGACACGTTCACCTCGCCCGATCCCTGCGCGCCGGCGGGCCCGGCGAACGCCAGGCTCGTCACGGCGAGTGCCCCGATGGCGGCGACGAGCATGCGTGCACGTCGGTGGTTGCGAATCAATGGATTCCTCCTGCAGCGGTGGTCATTGCCGCGGCAGGGTACGGAACCCGGGTAGCGAGGGACTTCCCGGCGGGCGAACGACGAGTGAACAGGAGCCCAACATCGGCTGTTCGCAGGACGCCCGCGCACGGCCGCCCCAGCATCCGGGGAGCGCAGTGCGGGTGAGGTCGGGTCTAGTGGGTTCCGCTGTCGCTCTGGTCGGCCCGCGAGGGGAACTCGCCGGTGATCATGAAGCGGGTCCAGGCACCGATGAGCACCGCGTGGTCGGCGATCCGCTCGTAGTAGCGGCCGATCAGCGCGAGCTGTACCGCGCGCTGGATGCCGCCTTCATCGCGGGCGCTCGACTCGAAGATCGCGCGGAAGAGCTCCTTCTGGAGGTCGTCCATCACGTCGTCCATGTCGGGCAACGCGGACGCGATCGCGACCTCGAGGTCGGCGAACGCGTCGATGGCGAGGTTGAGCTGCACGCTCGCCTGCGCACCCATGCGCTCGATCAGCCCGCGGATCTTCGGGGCCAGCTGGCCCGGGTAGAGGCGGCGGGTCGACTTGGAGATGGTGACCGTCAGGTCTGCGGTGAGCTGGATCTCCTGGAGGATGCGGAGCACGGCGAGCAGCGTGCGGAGGT
>JBBDWT010000098.1:0-4412 GCA_040902705.1 Acidimicrobiia bacterium
TGGGACCGCTACGCCGACGCCCACGTGTCGATCGACCGCTTCGGCGCCTCCGCGCCTGGCCCCACGGTCATGTCCGAGCTCGGCATCACCCCCGAACACGTCGTCGAGCGCGCCCGCGCGCTGCTCGGCCCATGAGGAGCGCACCCATGGCATCGGCAATCGCACGGCTCAACGACTTCGGTCAGAGCCCCTGGTACGACAACCTCGCCCGCTCGCTGCTCCAGGACGGTGGGCTCCAGCGACTCATCGACGACGACGGCATCAAGGGGGTCACGTCGAACCCCACCATCTTCGAGAAGGCGATGGCCGCCGGTGAGGGCTACGACGAGGAGCTCAAGGCGTGCGCGAAGGAGGGTCTCTCCATCGAGGACTCCTACTGGCGCCTGGTGGTCCACGACGTCGGGACCGCCGCGGACCTGTTGCGCCCGATCTACGACGCGACCGGCGGCGCCGACGGCTTCGTCTCGGTCGAGGTGTCCCCCGACCTCGCGCACGACACCGAGGCGACGATCGCGCAGGCCCGCGACCTGTTCGCGCGGCTCGGGCGCCCGAACGTGATGATCAAGATCCCCGCGACGCTCGAGGGCCTGCCGGCGATCCGGGCGAACATCGCTGCCGGCATCAACACGAACGTGACATTGATCTTCGCGCTCGACCGGCATGACGCGGTCATCGACGCGTACCTGAGCGGGCTCGAGGAGCTGATCGCGAGCGGCGGTCAGCCGTCGAAGACCTCATCGGTCGCATCGTTCTTCGTCAGCCGCGTCGACACCGAGACAGATCGGCGCCTGGCCGACGACAGCCCACTGCGCGGCAAGGCCGCCGTCGCCAACGCCAAGCTCGCGTACCGCTTGTTCCAGCAGCGGTTCGCCGGTGACCGATGGGACGCGCTCGAGAAGAGCGGCGCGCGCCTCCAGCGGCCGCTCTGGGCGTCGACCTCGACGAAGAACCCCGCCTACTCCCCGACGCTCTACGTCGACGAGCTCATCGGCACGCAGACGGTGAACACACTCGCACCCGCGTCGATCGAGGCGCTCCACCGGGGCGACGCGCACGAGGCAGCCGACACCATCGCGACGGGCGTCGACGACGCCGAGCAGGTCATGGCCGACCTCGCGGCCGCAGGAGTCGACTTCGCCGACGTGACCGCGACGCTCGAGCGGGAAGGCGTCGACTCCTTCTCCGCCAGCTTCCACGACGCGCTCGCGACCCTGGAGAAGCGCCGCGCCGAGGTCACCTGACCTTCAGGGGAGGCGTCAACCCCCGTCGGCGACCCGAAGTGCGGCGCGCAGGTGCTCCGCGAGGTCGTCGACCTTCGAGTGCGTGTTGAGGCCGCTCGGGTTCGGCATCAGGTACGCCGGGACGCTGCCGAAGCCCTCGGCTATCTCACCTGCGGCCGCCCGGCGGTCGACCGCGGCGCGATAGCCGGCGAGCCCGACGAAGCAGACCGCGCGCGGCTGGAGCCACTGCACCAACCGCTCGACGCGCTCGGCGCCCGCGCGGTACTCCGCGGGCGTCAGCGCGTCCGCGCGCGGGGTCGCGCGCTTGACCATGTCGGTCATGCCGATGCGGTGCTCGACCAGCGCGTGGCGGGGGTCGCGATCGCGGGTCACCAGTCCGGCAGCCAGTGCGGCCGGCCAGAAGCGGTTTCCGGGGCGCCCGAACCCGACACCCACGTCGGCGGCGTACTCGCTCGGGTTCAGACCACAGACGAGCATCCGCATCCCGGCGTCGACGAAGTCCGGGAGCGTGCGCGCCCGCCGCGCCGCGACGTTGATCCACTCGCCCCCGTCGTGCACGCACTCGTCGACCTCGAACCCGGCCCCGACGTGCACCGCGGTCAGCGACTCCGTCGTCCACTCGGCGAAGAACCGGCCCGGGAAGTCGTCGTCGTCGTCGTCCTCGATGACGCCCTCCTGCTCACCGTGGCGGTACGTGAACGCCGCGGGCGCGCCCACGCGCAACGCCTGGTGGAGCTCCATCAGCGCCCACGGGAGGCGCACCCTCGGGACGTGGAGGTAGCTGGCCCGCGCCCACGAGCCGCCGATGGCGTCGCGGCGCAACGGCAGGTGCTCGAGCTCGGCCTGGATCGGCCACGAGTCCGGTGCGACGTCACGCGCGAGCGCGGTCATCGCGTACGCGGCGTCGAGCGCGACGACCGGCGTCCCGAGCGCGGGCAGGTGCAGCCCCGCGCCGCATCCGGCGTCGAGGCGAGCCACGCCCGTCGGCACCTCGCGACCGAGCATCTCGGCGCGCTCGATGAACCGGGCCGGTCGGGTGTCGCGCCAGCGCGTCGCCCCCGCTTCGTACAACTCGACGGTCGCTCGGTCCATCCCCCGTATCATCTCCCTCGTGGACGGTGAGGTGCGAACGGTTCCCAACGTGCCCGCCGCGTTCGCCGACCTCGTCGCCGAGACGAGCCCCTCCTCGATCGCGCTGTCGGGCGGCGGGACGGCCCGGCAGTGCTACGAGCTGCTCGCGACCGTCGACGTCGACTGGTCGCGGGTCGACGTCTACTTCGGCGACGAGCGGTGCGTACCGGTCCACGATCCCGACTCCAACGAGGGCATGGCGCGGGTCACCTTCCTCGACGAGGTCGAGCCCCGGGCGATCCACCCCATGTACGACCCCGATCTCACGCCGGAGGCCGCCGCGTTGGCGTACGACGACCTCGTCCGGGATGCAGCGCCGATCGGCATCGTGCACCTCGGGCTCGGTCCCGACGGCCACACGGCGTCGCTCTTCCCCGGCACCGCAGCGCTCGAGGAGAAGCGGCGGCTCGTCATCACCAATGGTGACGACGCACACCCGCACCCGCGGCTCACCTTCACGTACCCCGCGATCGAGCGGGCCGCGATGGTGGTCGTGACCGTCGCCGGCGCCGCCAAGCTGGAGGCGTTCGCGCGAGTGCAGCGCGGCGACGACGTGCCTGCCGCCCGGGTGCGCAACGACCACCTCGTGTGGCTCGTCGACGAAGCGGCGCTCGGCGAGTCGTAGTCTCCGTCCATGACGCACGGCCGCGATGTCGATGCCCTCGTGCGGGCTCCGCTGAGCGAGCTCGTCGCCGAGGCAGGGCGTCTCCGAGACGCGGCCCACGGCGATCGCATCACCTTCTCGCCGAAGGTCTTCCTGCCCCTCACGATGCTCTGCCGTGACCGCTGCGGCTACTGCACGTTCGCCAAGCCGCCCGCGCGCCTCGACTCGCCGTACCTCACGATCGACGAGGTGCTCGGCATCGCCCGTGCCGGCGAGGCCGTCGGATGCCACGAAGCCCTGTTCACGCTGGGAGAGGCGCCGGAGGATCGGTACCCCATCGCCGGCGAGTGGCTCGCGGCACACGGGCACGCGTCGACGGTCGACTACCTCCTCGACGCAGCCGGCGCGGTGCTGCGCGAGACCGGGCTCCTCCCGCACGCCAACGCCGGGGCGCTGACCCGCGACGACTTCGAGCGGCTCCGTGCCGTGAGCCCGTCGCAGGGCATGATGCTCGAGACGCTCGCGGCCCGGCTCGGGGACGCGGGCGGTCCCCACCAGGGCGCGCCCGACAAGACACCGGCGCGCCGGCTCGCGGCGCTCGAAGCCGCCGGAGAAGCGCGCGTGCCGTTCACCACCGGGATCCTGGTGGGCATCGGCGAGACCCGCGCCGAGCGGATCGACGCGTTGCTCGCCATCGCCGCGAGCCACGAACGCCACGGCCACGTCCAGGAGGTGATCGTCCAGAACTTCCTGCCGAAGGCCGGGACCGGCATGCACCGCTCGCCTGCGTGCGACCCCGACGAGATGCTCTGGTCGGTCGCGGCCGCTCGCATCCTCCTCGGCCCGGCGATGCACCTCCAGGCGCCGCCGAACCTCGCTGACGACCTCGGCGCCTTGATCGACGCGGGCATCGACGACTGGGGCGGCGTGTCGCCGGTGACGCCCGACCACGTCAACCCGGAACGCCCGTGGCCCGCGCTCGATCAGCTGCGCGCCGCCACCGAGGCTGCGGGCAAGACGCTCGCGCCGCGCCTCACGGTCTACCCCGAGTACGTCGACGATCCGGAGAGCTGGCTCCACGTCGACGTGCGCGCGGCCGTCCTCGCGGCATCCGACGGCGAGGGACTGGCGCGCGATGGCTCCGAGGTCGGCGAATGGATCGCCGGCGGCGACATGCACCCCCCGCACCTGCTCCCCGCGTCGGTCCCGGCGCGCGCCGGCGGCCCCGTCGGCGACGTGCTCGACGGCGTCATCGCGGGCGAGGAAGCCGGTGTCGAGGAGCTCGCGACCCTGCTGCGAGCGCGCGGCCCCGAGATCGCGCGCGTCGCCGAGGTCGCCGACCAACTGCGCCGCGACGCGGTCGGTGACGTCGTCACGTTCGTCCGGAACCGCAACATCAACTACACGAACGTGTGCACCTTCAAGTGCCGGTTCTG
>JBBDWT010000099.1:0-28988 GCA_040902705.1 Acidimicrobiia bacterium
CCCGACTGCTCCCGAGACCGCCCCGACGTCTCCGACCCCGCCCCCGGCGGCGACACCGAGCGTCCCTCCGAGCGAGCCGCCGGCCCCTCCGGCCGACCCGGGTGATGGCGAGCCGCCCCCGGTCCCCCCGCCGTAGCCCGGACCCGGGGCATGCGACGACAGCGTCGTTAGGCTCGCTCGCCATGACCGACGTGCTCGAAGCCGCTGGTGCCGCCGTCGCCGACGCCACGGCGGTCGTCGGGGCGGCGTGTCGCCACCTCGCGCATGCATCCGCCGACGGCGGGCGGGTCTCCGTCGCGAAGCTCGACGAGCACCAGGTGCTGGCCTACGACCTCGCTCACGCCGCGAGCGCGGTCGAGGGATGCCGGGTCATGCTCGACTACGCGCAGCACGGCGAGTACGAGTCGATGCTGGCGCGTGCGTTCATCGCGGACGCCATCGCCGACCTCGTCTCAAAGCTCATCGCACGCGAGTCGGTCTGGGGCGTCGAAGCCGCGGAGCTCTCGGGTTCGCTCTCGTTCGTCGAGACGCACCGGACGCCCGCGTTCCTCCAGGGGATCGCCGCGCGCCTTCCTCGCGAGAGCACGGGCCCCGCGCACCTCGGTGACGAGTTCGACCTCGTGCGCGAGACGTTCCACCGGTTCGCGAGCGACAAGATCCGTCCGGTCGCCGAGCACGTGCACCGCACGAACGCGGACATCCCCGAGGAGATCATCTCGGGCCTCGCCGAGATCGGCGGGTTCGGCCTCTCGGTGCCCGAGGAGTACGACGGCTTCGCGGTCGGTGGCGAGTCCGACTACCTGGGCATGGTCGTCGCGACCGAGGAGCTGTCGTGGGGGTCTCTGGGTGTGGGGGGCTCGCTGATCACGCGTCCCGAGATCCTCACGCGCGCGATCGTGAAGGGCGGCACCGAAGAGCAGAAGCGGCGCTGGCTCCCGAGCATCGCGGCCGGCGAGCTCATGGTCGGCGTCATGGTGACCGAGCCCGACTTCGGCTCCGACGTCGCCGGGTTGAAGACGACTGCGACGCCCGTCGACAGCGGCTACTCGATCAACGGCGTGAAGACCTGGGCGACGTTCGCCGGTCGCGCCAACGCGATCATGCTGCTCGCGCGCACCGACCCCGACCGCAGCTCGGGGCACCGCGGCTTGTCGATCTTCGTCGTCGACAAGGAGCCGGCACCGGGGCACTCGTTCTCGTTCACGCAGGACGGTGGCGGCGCGATCGAAGGGCGCGCGATCGACACGATCGGGTACCGCGGCATGCACTCCTACGAGGTGTCGTTCTCCGACTGGTTCGTCCCGGCCGAGAACCTCGTCGGCGAGGAGTCGGGGCTCGGCAAGGGCTTCTACCTCCAGATGGAGGGCTTCGAGAACGGCCGGCTGCAGACCGCGGCCCGCGCCGTCGGCGTCATGCAGGCCGCGTTCGAGGCCGGGCTCTCGTACGCACAGGAGCGGAGCGTGTTCGGACAGCCGGTGTTCGACTACCAGCTCTCCCAGGTGAAGCTCGCGCGCATGGCGGTGCTGATCCAGGCCGGACGTCAGTTCTCGTACGAGGTCGCCCGGCGCATGGGTCGCGGCGAGGGCACGCTCGACGCGTCGATGGTCAAGGCGTATGTGTGCCGCGCAGCGGAGTGGGTGTCGCGCGAGGCGATGCAGCTCCACGGGGGCATGGGCTACGCCGAGGAGTACGCCGTGTCGCGCTACTTCGTCGACGCGAGGGTGCTGTCGATCTTCGAAGGAGCCGACGAGACGCTCTGCCTGCGCGTGATCGCGCGCCGCCTCGCCGAGCAGGCCCTCGACTCCTAGACCCGGGGTTGCATCGCGCACCCGCGTCTACGACGTGAGCGACGCAACCAGGACGGACGTCAGGCGTTGCCGCCGAGCTCGCGGAGCTCGTCCTTCGCTTCGTGGACGTGGTCGAGGCGGCTGTTGATGCGCGCGATCGAGTCGTCGACGCTGTCGACGAGGGGGCTCGCGGACTCGATCGCCAGACGACCGATGCGCTCGCCCGTGCGCTCCATGTCGCCGATCCGGTAGCGCAGCCCGAGGAGGGTCTTGTGGCGCTCCCGGAACGGCAGGCGCGACGCGAGCACGAGCTGGTCGTCGAGCGCCCGGGCCGTGGCCGCGAGATCGTCGATCATCCCCTCGTAGGTCTCGCACGCGACACCCCGCTGACGGGCGTCACCCACGGCGCGACGCGTGCGATCGAGCGAGCGGTGCATGCGACGGTGCAGGTCGGCGGCGACGCTCTGGGACGTCTGCCACGACATCGGCACACCCGGGCGGCGCCGTGACCAGCGCCAGCTGAGACCCACGACCGTCACCCCCAACGCGGCGCACAGGGCGAGCTCCACGGATCCAAGGGTAGGCCGTCGGGGCGAGCCCGTCTCCGCGACATCTCGTAGCGTCGGCGGATGGAGATGGAGTCGCGCACCGATCGCCGACGGCTCACGCTCCTGGTCGTCCCGATCGTCATCGTGGCGATCGCCTCGCAGATCGGTGACGCCCTGTCGCCGACGCTGGTCGCCGAGGAGCCGCTGCTCCTCGAGACGCTCGTCCCCCGCAACCGCGTCCTGGTCCTGGTCGCACCCCAGGTCGACTTCTGGCCGTTCTTCCTCGTCGGGATGGTGCGCTTGACGCTGACCGATCCGCTCTTCTACTTGTTCGGCCGTTGGTACGGCGACGCGGCCATCGAGTGGACCGAGCGCCGCATGCGGGCGCCGGGCTCGGTGCGCACGCTCGAACGTTGGTTCCGGCGAGCCGCGTACCCGATCGTCGCGATCGCGCCGAACAACGTCGTCTGCGTGCTGGCCGGAGCGAGCGGCATGTCGGTGCTCGGGTTCATGGTCGCCAACCTCGGCGGCACCGCCATGCGGATGGTGCTCATCTTCTGGTTGGGCGATGTGTTCTCGGAGCCACTGCTCGACGTCGTCGAGTTCATCGGCCGCTACCGCTGGTACCTCACGGCGGCGACGATCGTCATCGTGGTGGTCTCGGTGTGGCGGGCCCGCGACAAGGGCACCTCGCAGATCGAGACCGTCGACGAGGTCGCCGACGAGCTGGGCGAGCTCGAGGACCGCTGAGCTCAGCTCGACGAGCGCGACATCCCGGCGCGCTCGCCACGCGTGACGAACTTCGTCGCCATCTTGCGGCTCGCCTCGTCGATCATCTCGTCGCCGAACATGACCGCGCCACGGCGTTCGCCCTCACCGCCCTCGGTCGTCGCCTTCTCGTACGCATCGAGGATGTCGAAGGCCTTGTCGTACTGCTCCTGCGTCGGGGTGAACACCTCGTTGATGACCGTCACCTGGTCGGGATGCAGCGCCCACTTGCCGTCGTACCCGAGGATGCGCGTGCGCATCGAGTAGTCGCGCAGCGCGTCGAGCTCACGGATCTTGAGGAAGGGCCCGTCGATCACCTGGAGGCCGTACGCGCGCCCGGCCATGAGGATCTTCGAGAAGACATAGTGGAAGTGGTCACCGGGGTACTCGGGGATCTGCACCCCACCGGTCAGCACCGGCATCTCCGTCGACGCGGCGAAGTCGGCCGGGCCGAAGATGATCGTCTCGAGGCGTGGTGACGCCGCGCAGATCTCCTCGACGTTGATCAGTCCGAGCGCGGTCTCGATCTGCGCCTCGATGCCGACCGTCGACTTCCGACCCGTCGCCTGCTCGATCTGCGTGAGGAGCAGGTCGAGCGCGTGCACCTCCGCGGCCGACTGCACCTTCGGCAGCATCAGCTCGTCGAGCCGCTCCGACGCGTGCTCGACCACGTGGATCACGTCGCGGTACGTCCACTCGGTGTCCCACGCGTTGATGCGCACGCAGAGGACGGTGTCGCCCCAGTCGTTGTCGTTGATCGCGGCGACGACGTTGTCGCGCGCCGCCTCCTTCTCGAGCGGCGCCACGGAGTCCTCGAGGTCGAGGAACACCATGTCGGCGCCGAGGCCCGGCGCCTTGCCGAGCATCTTCGGGCTCGAGCCGGGCACGGAGAGGCACGAGCGGCGGGGCAGGGTGCGGCTGCGTTCGGACATGCCCACCACGGTACCGACCCGCCGCAGATAGCCTCGATCCGTGGCCCCCGCCGCCGGCCCCCCGACCACCTCGCTCACGGAGCTCGCCGACGGGATCTGGGTGTGGGTCCAGCCGGGCGGCGAGACCGGGGTGAGCAACGCCGGCGTGATCGCCGACGACGACGGCCTCACCGTCGTCGACACGCTCATGGTGCGGTCGCAGTGGGAGCCGTTCGCCGAGGCCGTCGCCGCACTCGATCGCCCGGTGAAGCGAGTGGTGCTCACGCACGCGCACGTCGACCACGTCGGTGGAACGACGCAGTTCCGCAACGCGGCCGTCTACGCGACCCCGGTGACCAGCGAGCTGCTCGACGGCCCCATGCCCATCGACGCCTACAAGGCGTTCATGCCCGCGTTCGAGGGCGAGTTCGACGACCTCGCCGAGATCGGCACGCGTCCCGTCAGCCACCTCGTCGACGGCGCCGCGCAGCTCACCCCGCGTGCCGAGCTGCTCCCGGCGAGCGGGCACACGCCGGGCGACCTGATGGTGCTCGTCGACGACGCCGACGTGCTGTTCGCCGGCGACCTGTGCTTCTTCGGCGTCACACCGCTCGCGTTCCAGGGCGACCCGGCCACATGGGCCGCGATGCTCGACGTGGTTGCCGAGCTCGGTGACGTGATCGTCCCCGGGCACGGGCCGGTCGGCGGCGAGACCGAGGTGCGCGAGCTGCAGGCCTACCTGCAGCACTGCGTCGAGGGCACGATCCCGCCCGGCCCGTGGGACGCGTGGCCCGAGCGCGCCCAGCGCGACCCCATCAACATCGAGCGTGCCGCTCTCCTGCGCGAGCATCGCGACGAGATCCCGCCGTCGATGGTGACGGCCCTCGGCTTCGACTGACCGCCCCCGCCATGCCTGCGTCTCTGAACCCGCCCCACGACGGTCAGGGACGCATCAAGAGGTGAGGGTGGCGCGGAAGAAGTCGGTGGTGCGCTGCCACGCGGTGTCGGTGTGCTCGGCGTGGTGGACCTCGGGACGGTGGTGGTTCGAGAACGCGTGCTCGGTGCCCGGGTAGATGAAGAACTCGCAGTCGACACCGAGCCCGCGCAGCTCGTCCTCGAGCTTCTTGACCGCCTCGGGGCTGGCGGAGTCGTCGAGCTCCGCGTAGTGGCCCTGCACCTTTGCCTGGAGCAACGAGTAGTCGGGCTGCGCGGCCGGCCACGGGAGCACCCCGTAGTACGGGACCACCGCGCCCACGAGCGCCGGGCGCAACGTCGCGAGCCAGAGCGCGAGGCCGCCCCCCATGCAGTACCCGGTCACACCGACGGTCGACGACGTGACGGCCTCGTGCCCGGCAAGGAAGTCGACCGCGCCGACCATGTCCTTGGCGGCCTGCTCGATGTTGAGCTGGAGCATCAGCTTCATCGCCTCGTCGGGCTCGGCGGTCACGACACCCCGGTAGACGTCGGGCGCGAGGGCGACGAATCCCGAGTCGGCGTACCGGTCGCAGACCTCCTTGATCTGGTCGTTGAGGCCCCACCACTCCTGGAGGACGACGACCCCGGGACCCTCCCCGGCGGCCGGCACCGACAGGTAGCCCGAGCCCTTCGTCCCGTTGCTCGGGAACTCGACCAGAGTGCCGGTCAGATCGGCCATCGCGCGTCTCCCCGTGTCGTGCGGCGTGCGTCCCGGCACGCCAGGGTCACCGGGCCGCGAACCCTACGCGCTACCGTCCTGCGCCGTGGCCAAGAACCCAGATCCCTCGCTCACGCTGACGACCAGCCGGGGCGTCGCCCGCACGGTCGACGACTGGACGACGATGTTCCAGCTCTGCCTGGTCGTGCTGCCCGCGCGATCCGAGGCGAGCGCGTTCATCCCCGTCGCGCAGCGCATCTTCGCGACGTTCGGCGACTCCGACGCGACCTGCGCGTACCTCGTGACCGGCGAGGCCGAGGTCGCGCGACGCATCCTCGGCAAGGTGGAAGCGGAGGAGATGACGTTCGTGGATCCCGACGGCGCGCTCGTCGCGAGCCTCGGCATCCAACGACTCCCGGCGCTCGTGCAGATCCGCCAGGACACGTCGGTCGGCGCGACCGCCGAAGGCTGGAACGCGCGCGACTGGCAACGGGCGGTGCGGGAGATCGCCAAGGCGATGGCGTGGACGGTGCCCGAGGTCAGCGGTGCGGGCGACCCGCCGCGGGGTCTCGACTGGCCCGTCGCCACCGTCTGAGCGCCGCCAAAGGGCGCCTGACCTGCGGCGACGCGCCATGAGTGGCATCGCCCGCGGAGCTTGTTTAGGGTCCCGGAAACGCCCGTCCGCCGGTTCTCCGGCGTCCGGGCCGCTTTCGTAGAAGGGCCTGGGACACCATCACCGTGCACGCACCCCGAGACGGCAATGCTGGCATCGCCCCGAGCCCGTCCTCTACCCTGACATCGGTCCCCGGATCCGTCGTTGGGGCTGAACGACGCCCGAAGACACCCACTCTGGAGCTGATCCTGAGCGTATGACGATCCGACACCGCCTCCGCCGTGCCTCGACCGTGGTCATTGCCGCTGCCCTGGTGGTGGGGGCCATCTCGGTCGTCGGTGCACCGCTCGCAGGTGCGCAAGGCACCGGCGACAAGCGCAAGCAGGCCGAGGAGCTCCAGAACCAGATCGAGGCCAGCGACGTCGAGCTGAGCTCGCTCGCCGAGAAGCTCCACGACGCCGAGTCCCGTCGTGACACGGCGCAGGTGACGGTGAAGGACGCCCAGGCGCAGATCGCCGCGGCCGAGGCCGAGGTCGAGCGCATCCTCGGGCTCGTGCAGCAGAACCTCGCATCGCTCTACCGCCGCACGCTCCGCGGCTCCTCGGTCAACGAGATCGACTTCGGGAGCGCCACCGACCTGCTGAAGCGAGCCCAGTACTCGCAGGCGCAGAACGACCGCGACGACGCGCTGCTCGACGAGCTGGCCGCCGCGCAGGACGACCTCGAGGCCGACCGCGACGACGCCGCACGAGCGCGCGACGCCGCGCAGGCGGAGAGCGAGCAGATCGCCACCGCGAAGACGGCGATGGAGACGGCCCGCGGGGAGCAGCAGGCGCTCCTCGACCAGATCACCGGTGAGCTCGCCGCGGCCGTGGCCGCCGAGCAGGCCCGCCGGGAGGAATCGACCAAGGTCAAGTTCTCGGCCGGTCCGGTGAGCTACCCCGACGTGGGTTCGCCGAACGGCAGCGCGTCGCAGGCCATCGCGTTCGCTCGGGGCGTGATCGGCTCTCCGTACTCGACCAACCCCCGATTCGGCCCGTCGTACGACTGCTCGGGGCTCGTGTCCTCGGCGTGGCGTGCGGCCGGCGTGAGTGTCGGCGGGTCGTCGGGATCGATGTACGCCAGCCTTCCGCACGTGCCGATGGACGCCATTCAGCCCGGCGACCTGATCTTCTGGGGTGAGGGCGGAGGCAGCCACGTGGCGCTGTACGTGGGTGGCGGCACGATCATCGACGCCTCCAGCAGCCAGAACGCGGTGACCCAGCGGGGCATCTGGGGCAGCCCGGTGGGAGCAGCCCGGATCACCTGACCCGGCTCGGCTCCACCCGCCCGGGGCCGTCGTGGCTCCGGGCGCTGCTCGACCCCTGATCCACCCTGATCCACCCATTGCTCCGAACAGGCCTGTCCTCTAGCCTGGATGCTCCCGTGAGCCACTTCCGCCACACCACGATCATCCTCCTCATCAGCCTCACCGTCCTCGGCGCGGCCGCACTGGGATCGGGCGCGGGCGCGACCCCGATCGACGACAAGCAAGCCCAGGCGGCCGCGATCCAGGACGAGATCGACTCGAGCGGCCAGAGGATCAGCGCCCTCGCCGAGGAGTTCAACGGCGCGCAGCTGCGCCTCGAGGAGTCCCAGAGGGCGATCGCCGACACCCAGGCCCGGATCGACGCGGCCCGCGCCGAGGTCACCCGGATCAAGCACCTCCTCGAGCTCCGAGCGGCATCGGTCTACCGGCGAGCCGTGCGCGGGGAATCGCTCGACAGCATCGACTACGCCGACGCCCGCGACCTGCTGACCCGTCGCCACTACGCGTCGAAGCAGGCGCGGAGCGACGACGCGCTCCTCGACCAGCTCGCGACCGCCCAGCGCGACCTCGCGGCGCAGAAGTCCGCGGCCGAAGCGGCACAATCGGACGCCGCCGCGGAGCAGCAGCGCATCGAGGACGCGCGCGCGGACCTCGAGGGGGCGAACGCCGAGCAGTCCCGCATCCTCGAGCAGGTCAACGGCGAGCTCGAAGCGCTCGTCCAGGAAGAGGCGCGTCGACGCGAGGCCGAAGAGGCGAGCCTCGCGCGCGCGCGGTACGGCGGCGGTGGCGGCGCAGGTGGCGGCGGCGCGGCTGGTGGCGGCGGTGGCGGTGGCGGTGGCGGTGGCGGTGGCGGTGGCGGTGGCGGCAACCCCGAACGCTTCCCCGACCTGCCGGCTCCCGGACCGGCGTCGGCCGCGGCGATCGAGTTCGCGCGCGCGCAGCTCGGCAAGCCGTACGTGTACGCGGCCGCGGGCCCGGACGCGTACGACTGCTCGGGGCTGACGATGGCCGCGTACGCGTCGGCCGGCATCTTCTTCCCGCACTACTCCGGCGCGCAGTACTCGGCGCTGCCCCACGTGCCGCTCGACTCGATGCGTCCCGGCGACCTGGTGTTCTGGGGTCCGGGCGGCAGCGCGCACGTCGGGCTCTACATCGGCAACGGGATGATGATCCACGCGCCCCACACCGGCGATGTGGTCAAGATCGCATCGGTGTACGGCAAACCCGTCGGCGCCGCCCGCCCCGGCGTCTAGCGCCAGTGAACACGGGCATGCGTCGCCCACCGCCCGCACGACGGTGGGTGACGCAACCGTGGTGGGTCAGGGGATGACGAGCATCCCGAGCTCGGCCTCGAGCTGCTGACGGGGCTTGGCGCCGAGCGCGGAGCGCTCGAGGTTGCCGGCCCGGAACAGCCCGATCATCGGAATGCTCTGCACCTCGTACGTCTGGGCGAGCGTGGGCTCCTCGTCGATGTTGACCTTGACGACCTTGTACGAGCCCTCACGCATCGCCGCGATCTGCTCGACGACCGGGGAGACCTGCCGGCACGGACCGCACCACGGCGCCCAGAAGTCGACGATCACCGGCACGTCGGAGCGGAGCACCTCCTGCTCGAAGGTCGCCGTCGTGACGGGGCTCACGAGGGGCGTCTCGACCTCCGCCTCGTCGGGGACGGGCTCGCGCGGCCGCTCCCCTGCGCTCACCGACAACAGCCACTGGTGCGCGTCCTGCACGCTCTCGAGCGCGACCTGGTGCGCCATCGGGTACGACCGGAACGTGACCGGCGCGTCGTGCGCTTCCAGCGTCTTCGCCAGCTCACGGCCGCGCTCGATCGGGATGAGCGGGTCGTCGGTGCCGTGCTCGACGAGCGCGGGGATCGACGGCGCCGCGTCCCAGTCGTACGTCAGGCCATCGACCTCGGGCAGGTACGCGCTCATCGCGATCACGCCCGCGGGGTGCGGCCGATCGCTCGCCCGGTACGCGAGCGCGACGGCCAGCGCGGCTCCCTGCGAGAAGCCCGCGACGATCGCCTCGCTGCGTGGCTTGTCGTGCTCCGTGCACACCTCGTCGAGGAGGTCGTCGAGCTGCTGGAGCGAGTCGAGCAGCGCGACGTCGGTGGCGCCGTCACCCGCGCCCTGCACCCCGGCGATGTCGTACCAGGCGAACCCCGGCGGGGCCGCGATCGGCCCGCGGGGCAGCACGGTGAGGAAGCGGCCCTCGGGATCGAGGTACGGGAGGAGCCCGCCGAGGTCGCGCTCGTCGGCCCCGTAGCCGTGGACGAGCAGCAGCACCCGGGCGGCCTGCGGCGTGCCGACGACGTTGTGGATCAGCGACATGCATCTGCTCCGGCTGAGAGGGAGAAATCGCCCGATCGAGCGACCACGATGATGTCACGCTCACGGGATGGCGCTCGACGTCCCCGCGCTCGGTGACGACGCCGTCGTGCTCCGGCCGCCGACGGAGGACGACGTCGACGCGATCACGACCGCGTGCCAGGACCCCGACATCTCGCGCTTCACGCGTGTCCCGTCGCCGTACAGCCGGGCCGACGCGGAGGGGTTCGTCGCGAGCGTCCGGGCCGGGTGGGACGACGAGACCGCCCCGAGCCTCGCGATCTTCGACGCCGACGACGCGCGCCTGGTCGGGATGATCGGGGTCATGCGCCTCGACACCGTCCGCACCGTCGCGGAGATCGGCTACTGGGTCGCCCGACCCGATCGGGGACGCGGCGTCGCGACCCGCGCGCTGCGCCTCGCCTCGCGCTGGGCGGTGCTCGAGGTCGGCGTGCGGCGGCTCGAGCTGATGGCCAGCGTCGAGAACGTCGCATCGCAGCACGTCGCCACGGCTTCGGGCTTCACCCGCGAGGGAGTGCTGCGGTCGTACACCACGCTGAGCCGCCGTGCCGCCGACGTCGTGATGTTCTCGCTGCTCCCGTCGGACCTGGAGGCGTGACAGGCTGGCGGCATGCGACTCGGGATCAACTTCGGATACCAGGACTGGGGGCGCGGCCTCGCGGGCGCGACCGATCTCGCGCAGGAGGCCGACCGCCTCGGGTACCACTCCGGCTGGACCGCCGAGGCGTACGGCACCGATGCGGTGACGCCCCTCACGTGGCTCATGGCCAAGACCGAGCGCATGAGCTTCGGCACCGCGATCATGCAGATGCCGGCGCGCAGCCCGGCGATGACCGCGATGACGGCGGCCACGCTCGACCTGATGAGCAACGGGCGCTTCCTGCTGGGCCTCGGCGCATCCGGGCCCCAGGTCGCCGAGGGCTGGCACGGCGATCGCTACGGCAAGCCCTTGGGCAAGACGCGGGAGTACGTCGACATCGTGCGCACGATCCTCCGGCGCGAGGGGCCGCTGGAGCATCACGGTGACCACTACGACATCCCGTACTCGGGTGCCGACGCGAGCGGGCTGGGCAAGCCCCTGAAGATCATCGTGCACCCGCTGCGCGCGGACATCCCGATCTACCTCGCCGCGATCGGTCCCAAGAACGTCGAGCTCTCCGCCGAGATCGCCGACGGGTGGCTCCCGATCTTCTTCTCGCCGACGCGACTCCGCGAGACGTACGGCGACGCCCTCGATGCCGGTTTCGCCCGCGCCGGGGGCGGGAAGAGCCTCGCGTCCTTCGACATCGCCCCCACCGTGACCGTCATCGTCGGCGACGACCTCGACGGGCTCCGCGGCATGATCAAGCCGATGGTCGCGCTCTACGTCGGCGGCATGGGCGCTCGCGGGAAGAACTTCTACAACGACCTCGCGTGCCGCTACGGCTACGAGGCGGCCGCGAAGGAGATCCAGGACCTCTACCTCGACGGCAAGAAGGCCGAGGCGATCGCGGCGGTCCCCGACGAGATGGTCGACGAGGTCTCGCTCCTGGGCCCGCGCGAGCGCATCGCCGACCGCCTCGACGCCTGGAAGGAGTCGGGCATCACCACCATGGTCATGGGCGCGGCCCAGCCCGAGGCCCTCCAGCTCATGGCCGAGCTCGTGCTCTGAGCCGAGGCCCAACCCCATCCGACCGTGCGTCGTCACGGAGCGGGCAGAAGGTGCCGCCGAACGCGAGCAGGGAGCAGAACGTGGCGCGCGACACGAGCCACCGGCCGTCGCGCAGCACCGCGGTGCCGATCCCACCCGGGAGCGCGAGTCCCATCGGGTCGTCGGCTCCCAGCTGGAACTGCACCGCCGCCTCGTCCGCATCGACGAAGCGCACCTCGTCGACGTGCGCCCGGACCTTCGCGGCGAGCTCCGGGAACTTGTCGGCCGCGATCTGCGTGACCTCACGCAGCGACTCGCCGTCCTCGACGTAGCCCGAACCTTCGCCACCCGTGGTCCCGGCACCGCCGTACGCCTTGTCGAACGCGTCGACGATCGCGGCGCGCGCGCCCTCGGGGTCGGCCGGTTCGCGTCCCGTCGTCTCCGGGAACTGCTGGGGGAGGTTCGGGGTCGAGCACTCCTCCGGTGGCCCCGGCCACGGCGTGTTGTTCCTCACGAGGAGCGTGGCGGGCTTCGCGCCGTCACCGCGACGCGCCGTCACCCTGATCTGCGGCTGCTGGCCCTCCCCGAGCGTCGCGTGGTCCAGTGGGCTCGCGAGCAGCGCAAATCCGTGCGACGGGCGCACGGAGTCCGTGCGGCCGTCGAGGAACCTCGCCTCGACCGACTCGACGCCCGGCGCGGTGCGCACGACCACCCAGCCGACGGGTTTCGAGACGATCGCGCCGAACGAGCCGGCGGAGGCGAAGACCAGCGGCTCGCCCTGACGCCGGTAGACCTCGAAGAAGCCCTCGCCGACGGCCGTACGGGTCGACAGCGCGACGTAGCCCATCCGAATCGGTTGGCACCGCTTCGGGAGGCACCCCGGGCCGTCGCACACACCAGGGCTGCCGAAGTACGCGCTGAGGTCGCCCTTCCCCGTGAAGGCCCGCATCGTGATCCCGCTGGTCTCCCGGAACACGATCTCGCGGCGATCGTCGAGCGTCGGAACCCCCTTGCCGAGGGCCGGGACGGCCGTCAGCAGGACGGCGACGAGCACGGTGACGAACGGGGCGACGCATCGACTCGGGCGCATGCCCACTCGACGCCGCAGGGTCTCTCGGGGTTGCCCCGTCGCCCGGCTCAGAACAGGAAGTTCATCTGCTCCACAACCCGCCGGCCGAGCTCGTCGTCTCCCTCGATCCGCACTCGGCCGGCGCCGAGCTCCGCGGGCGCGTCGACCCGGCCGCACCCGAGACGCGCGAACGTCTCCGTGTCACTCGAGATCCGCACCGTGGGGTCGTCGGGCGTCTCGTCGAGGCGCTTGGCCCGACCGCCGTCGACGCGGATCGCGACGACGCGCGCGAGCGGGCCGTCGAGGTCGAACACGACGGTCGATCCCTCGGGAGCGGCAGCCTTCTTGCCGACGACGAACGGCATCGACCCGACGACCCGCTCGAGCGCGGCCGCGGCGACCGCCGAGTCGAGATCTCCGGGACGGTCGACCGCGCGCCGCATGTCCTGCTCGTGCACCCACGAGTCGAACGCCCGGAACGGCAACAGATCGCGGACCGTCCCCGGCCCGACGGGCGTCCAGCTCTCCGCGGAGAACGCGGCTTCGTCGTAGGCGCGCAGCACGTCGACCCGCTCTCGGGTGATCTCGCGGAACTCCGCGAGCGCGTCCGCGCCGCTCATGGCGCGACGCGAGTCGACGACCACCTCGTTGCGAACGCCGATCTCGTTCCTCACGTGCGGGAGATCGCCCGCGACCTCGTGCTCGACGGGCGCGCGCCCCAGCAGGCTCGCCTCCATCCCGGAGATGTGCGTGAGGTTGTCCTGCACGCTCCACCCCGGCACCTCGGTCGCTCGCTTCCACTCGTCCTCGCTCAGCTCGCCGCCGAGCTCGGAGATCGAGCCCCACACCTCGTCGAGGCGGTCCACCAGGTCCGCATCCGTCGTCATCTATGCATCGTCGCGCACCTCGACCACGCGGTGATCCGGGCCCTTGACGACGACCAGGTCGGCGAGCGCCCGCGTGGGGGCGATGTGGTCGCGGAGGTTCACGAGGTTGATGCCTCGCCACGTCGACCGCGCGAGCGCCTCCACCTCGTCGCCGCCGAGTCCGGTCATGGACGCGTAGAACGAGGCCGGGTCGTGACGGGCCTCCTCCACGAGCTCGTGGAACCGCGTGACGTACCAGCGCTCGAGGTCGTCGGCGGCGGCATCGAGGTACACCGCGAGATCGAGCAGGTCGGCGGCCGCACCGATCGCGTTGATGCCTTCGAGCACGAGCACCTCGAGCGGTGGGAGCATCCGTCCGGGACCGGGCTCCACGTCGTAGAGCTGGTGCGAGTACACCGGCACCCGCTCGCCGCCGGTGCCGGCGCCGGCACGCACCTCGGTCAAGGTGGAGCGGACTGCCGCGACGTCGTAGGTCTCCGGGAACCCCTTGCGGGCCGCGAGGCCCCGCTCGACCAGGGACGCGTTCGGGAACAGGAAGCCGTCGGTCGACACGATGTCGGCACGCAGCCCGCGCGCGAGCAACGCGTCATCCACCTCGGCGGCGAAGGTCGACTTCCCGGCCGCGACCGCGCCGGCGATCCCGATGACCACCGGACGCTGCAGCTCGTGGTGCTGCGCGGCGGCGCGTGCGGCGACGAGGTCAGCGGCGTTCACGGTGCATGTGCCTGGACAGGTCACCGAGAAGGTCGGGGTGCACCGTGCGTTCGGTCAGCTGCCACTCGCCGGCGACGCGCGCGAACCGGTCGTGGTACCGGCCCGCGAGCACCGGACCGAGCACGGCGCCGGGAGCAGCCTGCAGCACGGTGAAGGTGCAGCGCGCGGTTGCCGTATCCGTGACGAGGTCGCAGTCGATCTCGATGTTGCCGAGCACGTGCTTCGTGCGCGGCGTCCCGTCGTCGTACAGGATCACCGGGTCGTACTGACGACGGACCGCGTCGCGTCCGACGAGCGGCTCACCCCCGCGCGCGGATCGGAACGTGCCGTGCGCGAAGAGCGCGGCCACTCCGTCGAGATCGCCGGCATCGAGCCGCTCTGCATAGGCACAGATCAGCGCCCGGATCGCTTCCTCGTGCATGCTCCGGACCGAGGACACTGCTCACATCTGCTCGTGCAGGCGCGCGTCGTAGGCATCGGCCAGTGCCAGCAGCTGCCCGGCTCCGTCGCCGGTGTACGCGGGGCCGTGCATGAGCGCGAGCGTCTGCGGGGCGAGCCCCGCGAGCCGGCGGACCGTCGGCGCCGTCGCCGGCGTGAGTGCGGTGGCCAGGTAGAGGTCCTCCGCGGCCAGTGCGGGCTCGACCAGGTCGAGGTCGGTGACGGCCGGCCACTGGCCACTCGCGGTGAAGAGGTCGCTCGCGAGCAGCGTGCCGGTGACCTCTTCGAACAGCAGGCCGGCATCCCACCCGTGCGGCACGTGCGGCGTCGCCAGGTGGCGGACGCGCTTCCCGCCGAGATCGATGATCTCGTCGTCGGCCAGGCCCCGCGGCGGTCGCGTGGCGAGGTCGGCGACCGAGACGAGGACGCCGAGGTTCGTGTGCGCCAGCTCGGCGTTCGGCGCCGCGTCGAGCCACTGGTTCATCGACCCGCACTCGTCGGCTTCGACGTGCCCGAAGCTGATCCACCGCAGGCGATCGAGCGGCACGACCCGCGCCGCGGTCTCGGAGACGAGCGGGAACAGGGCGCGCAGGCCGGTGTGGAACAGCAGCGGCTCGTCGGCATCGAGCAGGAACTGGTTGAAGACGAGACCGGCGCCCTCCACCCACGTGGAGATCCGATAGACGCCGTCGGCGATCTCGTCGAGCTTGGTGTCCATGGCTCTCCCTGGTGCCGGGGCGTCTCAGACGGCGAGCGCGCCGGGCTTGCGATCCCCGATGACGAACGACGCGCCGGTCTCGACCGACACGTCGGGCGTCTCGATCGACGACACGTAGCGGAAGTCGGCCCGCAGCTGGTTCCGGGTGAGGTCGCACCGCACATAGCCGTGGTGGCGTCCGTCGCCGTACTTGATCGTCGGTTGCGTCGGCACCGCGGCGTCGATGACGTCGGCGAACGGGAAGTTCGAGGTGATCGAGGTCCCGACCAGCTCGGTCGCGACGGTGCGAGGCGCGGCCCCGGTCTCGTCGGACACGTCCGTGACGAGATCGTTGACCCAGCTCGAGTGGATGTCGCCGGTGATCACGACTCCGTTGCGCGGCGCCTGCGTGAGCGCCTTCAGCACCTTCTGCCGCTCGACCTCGTACCCGTCCCACTGGTCGAGGTTCAGCACCGGCAGCGCCGGGTCCGGCGAGAAGCTCACCGGGCCGAACATGATCTGCTGCGCGAGCACGTCCCAGCGCGCCGTCGACTCCCGCAGGCCCGTGAACAGCCACTCGCGTTGCTCCGATCCGAGCAACGTCGCGTCGGGCGCATCCTGGCCGGCGCACGGCGTGCCGATGTCGACCGGGCTCCCGCACGGCTGGTCGGTGCGGTACTGGCGCGTGTCGAGCACGTGGAAGTTGACGAGGTCGCCGAACGAGACGCGGCGGTAGATCTTGTAGTCGGGACCGGTCGGGGGCGACAGACGCACCGGCTGGTGCTCCCACCATGCCTGGTACGCGACGGCGCGCCGCTGCAGGAACGCATCCGGTGCCTGGTCGTCGCGTTGCGACCGGTCGTCCGCGTAGTTGTTGTCGACCTCGTGATCGTCCCACGTCACCACCCACGGGTGCGCGACGTGCGACCGTTGGAGATCGATGTCGGACTTGTACGTCGCATAGCGGCGTCGGTAGGCGTCGAGATCGAGGATCTCCGGACCCTCGTGCCGACGGACCCCGTTGGATCCGACCCCACCCTCGTAGATGTAGTCGCCGAGCCAGAAGACGACGTCGACGTCGTCGTCGGCGAGATGACGATGGGCGCCGTAGTAGCCCTCCTCGTAGTCCTGGCAGGACGCGAACGCGAAGCGCAGCCGCGCCAGCCTCCCGGCCGCGGGCGCCGTGCGCGTCCGACCGACATCGCTCTCGGTGCCGTCGGCGATGAACCGGTAGAAGTAGTCGGTCGCGGGCTCGAGACCCGAGGCATCGACGTGGACCGAATGCGCGGTGTCCGGCTTGGCGCGAACCGTGCCCCCAGCGACGACGTCGCCGAACCGCTCGTCGGTCGCGACCTCCCACCGCACCGGGAACACCTCGGGGGGCATCCCGCCGGCAGGGGCCGTGGGATCGGGGGCCAGGCGCGTCCAGAGCACGACCCGGTCGGAGAGCGGATCCCCCGACGCGACACCGAGAGCGAACGGCTGGCCACCGAGGGTCTGCGGGCTGCGCGCGGTGAGGAGCGACGGTCCGCGGACCAGTCGGGAGCCGACCGTCGCCAGCCCGACTCCGCCCGCGAGTCCGAGGAAGCCCCGTCGAGTGACCTCGGGAAACGGCACGAGCGGACGGTAGCCTCCCGGCCGATGTCCTCGCCCGCGGCACAGTTCGATGCAGTGGTGTTCGACCTCGGCGGTGTCGTGATGCCATCGCCGCTCGACGCGTTCCGCGACTACGAGACGAGCATGGGCCTCCCCCACCGCTTCCTCAGCGAGGTCGTGCTGTCGACCGGCGAGGACGGGGCGTGGTCGCGCCTCGAGCGCGGCGAGCTCACGATGGACGAGTTCGCCGACGAGTTCGAGGCGGAGTGCGCGCTCGCCGGCGGCACGATCGACGTCGGTGAACTCTTCGGCGCGGTGCATGCGAGCTCGGGGGCGAGGCCCGAGATGGTCGAGGCAATCGGCCGCATCCGGGCCGAGGGCATGAAGACGGCGGCGTTGACCAACAACTGGCGCGCCGACGGCTCCGCCGCGACTGCAACGAGCGGCTCGGTGCTCGACGGCCTCTTCGACGTCGTCGTGGAGTCGGTGGTCGAGGGGTTGCGCAAGCCCGACCCGCGGATCTACGAGCTCGTGTGCGAGCGGCTCACGGTCGCGCCGGAGGCGTCCGTCTTCCTCGACGACCTCGGCGTCAACCTGAAGCCGGCGCGGGCGATGGGGATGACCACGATCAAGGTGGGCGATCCGGCGGTCGCGCTCGCCGAGCTCGAAGGCGTGCTCGGGTTCGCGCTCGGGCAGGGCGGCCCCTGACCGTGGAGCTGCTCCTGATCCGTCACGCGGAGCCCGTGCGCATCGCGTCCGGCGAGGTCGACGGCCCCGCCGACCCGGGCTTGACGGAGCGGGGTGCGGATCAGGCCGATCGGCTCGCGGCCTGGCTCGCCGCGGAGGGCGTCGACGCGATCGTGAGCAGCCCGCTCCGGCGCGCCCGCGAGACGGCCGCGCCCCTCGGCGCCGCCCTGGGCATCGAGCCGACGATCGTCGACGGGATCTCCGAGTACGACGCGCACTCCGACGAGTACATCCCGATCGAGGAGCTGCGCGAGCTGAAGGACGAGCGCTGGCAGGCGACCATCGAAGGACGATGGGCCGATGTCGGCGGCGTCGACCCGAGCGTCTTCCAGGCGCAGGTCGTGCCCGCGATCGGTGAGCTCATCGCGCAGCATTCGGGCCAGAAGCTCGCCGCGGTCTCGCACGGAGGCGTGATCAACGTCTTCCTCGCGCACGTCGCCGGGATCGACCGCGTGCTGTGGTTCCACCCGGAGTACACCTCGATCAGCCGCGTGCATGCATCGCGGGACGGCGCGCGCAGCGTCGGGACGATCAACGAGACCGCGCACCTCGTCGCGACGCGCGCGCCCACGGGGGACGCTCCCGGATGAGCGTCGACGTCGAGCGCGACGGCCCGATCACGGTGATCACCATCAACCGGCCCGAGGTCCGCAACGCGGTCGACGGGCCGACCGCCGAGGCGCTCGCCGACGCGTTCCGCTCGTTCGAGTCGGACGACGACGCGCTCGTCGGTGTGCTCACCGGCGCGGGTGGGGTGTTCTGCGCTGGCGCCGACCTCGACGGGATGCTCGACGGACGGGGCAATCGCGTCGAGGTGGGCGGCGACGGGCCGATGGGGCCCTCGCGCATGCTCCTCGACAAGCCGGTGCTCGCGGCCGTCGAGGGCTACGCGGTCGCGGGTGGGCTCGAGCTCGCGCTGTGGTGCGACCTCCGGATCGCTGCCCGCGACGCCGTCTTCGGCGTGTTCTGCCGCCGATGGGGCGTCCCGCTGATCGACGGGGGCACGGTCCGGCTCCCGCGCCTCGTCGGCATGAGCCACGCGCTCGACCTGATCCTGACCGGGCGGGGCGTGACGGGCGACGAGGCGCTCCGCATGGGCCTGACGAACCGGATCAGCGAACCCGGTCACGCGCTCGACGACACCCGCGCGCTCGCCCACGACCTCGCCCGGCTCCCCCAGGTGTGCCTGCGCAGCGACCGGCGATCCGCGTACGAGCAGGGCGGGATGGCACTCGACGACGCGCTCGCGCACGAGCTGCGGCGCGGCATGGCGACGCTGGCCGACCCGGAGACCAGCCAGGGCATCCGCCGCTTCGCGTCCGGCGCGGGTCGTCACGGCGAGCCGACCTGACGTCACCCTGATCCGCGCGCGTCCGGGTTCTCGGCACGGTGTGCGGCGCGTGACGCCGGGCACCGTGGCGAAAAGCCGTGGCGGTAGGATCAGATGCGTGACGGCGATGCCTGGGGCCGACGGCAACGCGCGGACGGTCGGCGAGATCATGAGTCATCCGCCCGTGACCGCGGCAGCCGACGAATCGGTGGCGACGGCCGCGAAGCGCATGCGCGCGCAGGGCGTCGGCTCGGTCGTGGTCGTCGACGACGGGCGCGCGGTCGGCATCCTCACCGAGCGCGACCTCGTCCGTCTCGCGGCGTCGGCAACCGGCGCCGACTCCGTCGCCGAGTGGATGACCGCGAACCCCGACGCCGTCGGTCCCGACGTCGCCGCGAGCGTCGCCTTCGCCCGGCTCGCGGAGCACGGATACCGCCACATCCCCGTTGTCGACGCCGACGAGCGCGTCGTCGGCGTGGTGTCGATGCGCGACCTGATGCGCATCGCGCAGATCCAGCCGGCGGAGAACCTGGCGCACGAGGTCCCGCGCGGACTCGAGGGCCTCGTGGTCGCCGAGACGAGCATCGGCGACGTCCGGGGGCTCGAAGGCTTCTACCACTACCGCCAGTACGACGCCGTAGAGCTCGCGGAGACGCGCTCGATCGAAGACGTGTGGTACCTGATGTACGAGGGCGATCTCCCCGATGTCGCGCAGCGCAGGGCGTTCATCGAGGAGATCACGCCGCTGCGCGAGATCCCCGCGCAGGTCAAGGCGGTGCTCCCGCAGGTCGCGCACGCCGCGGAGGGCGCCCCACCCCTCGACCTGCTCCGCACGACGGTGTCGTTGCTCGGCGCGGCCCTCGGCTTCCAGCCGTCGCTCGACATCGAGCTGCCGGAGCTGCGCGCGCAGGGCCTGCAGGTGTGTGCCGTCGTGCCCACTCTGCTCTGCGCGCTGTACCGCCTTCAGCACGGCCGGTCGATCATCGACCCCGATCCTGACCTGGGGTATGCGGCGAACTACCTCTTCATGATGAGCGGCGAGGCGCCCGACGCGGAACATGCACGCGGCGTCGAGCAGTACATGATCTCGACGATCGACCACGGTTTCAACGCGTCGACGTTCACCGGCCGGGTCATCACGTCGACCGGCGCCGATCTGGCAGCCGCGGTGGTGGGTGCGATCGGCGCGCTCTCGGGGCCACTCCACGGTGGTGCGCCGAGCCGCGCACTCGACATGATCGACGCGATCGGCACGGTCGACAAGGCCGATGCGTGGCTCCGTGACACCGTGGAGCGCGGCGACCGACTCATGGGGTTTGGGCACCGCGTGTACAAGACCGACGATCCCCGCAACGTGATGCTCCGATCGGTCGCAGAGCGACTCGGCGCACCGAAGGTCGAGCTCGCGAAGCACGTGGAGCAGCGCGCGATCGAGATCCTCGCCGAGCTCAAGCCCGATCGGAAGCTGTACGCGAACGTCGAGTTCTACGCGGGCGTGGTCATGGACTCGTGCGGTGTGCCGCGCCAGATGTTCACGCCGACGTTCGCGTCGAGCCGCGTCATCGGGTGGACGGCGCACATCCTCGAGCAGGCAGCCGACAACCGCCTGATCCGCCCGAGCGCGCAGTACGTCGGCCCGCCACCGCCCCAACCCGTTCCCCCAGCCGAGTGACCGTGCGTCGCTCGATCGTCGCGGCCTGCTGCGTCGCGACGCTCGCGTTCGGCGGGATCGCGTGCAGCCAGTCGAAGGACGACTCGGGCGCGACGACGAACCTCGACGACGTGGGTCCCGACCTCGCCAAGCTGCGGCTCGAGGTCGACCAGCTCCGCGAGGAGGTCCGTCGGCTCCGCGAGGAGGTCGCCGTGCTCGCGCCCGGCGCGACGGGCCCGTCGACGACCACCACCTCCACCTCGACGTCACCACTGCGCTGAGGTTCGCATCGGGATCGCCCGCCCTGACGGTTGCCTGAGCATCACGTGATCGGCGAGCGACCGAGACCGTGGCGCAGTCGAGCTTGCGCTCCCCTGCTCGAAAAAGTCGTTCGACTCGGTGCCTCCTTCCGCGACAACCTCCTCCCATGATCATGGCGATGGTGCGCCGTGCCCGGGCGACCGGCGACGCGGTGGGGCTGGCATCGACTCTCCGACAGGTGGGCTGAACGACTCGTCGCCGGTGCCGAGATTCGCCACGGGGATCTCGTCATCGACGTCGGCGCGGGGACGGGAACGGTCACAGCACGGCTCGTCGCGCGAGGCGCACGCGTCATCGCGATCGAGCTGCATCCTCGACGTGCCGAGTACCTGCGCGATCGCTTTCGCCAGTCCCGTGTGGTCGTCGTCCAAGCCGACGCCACCGACCTCCGGCTCCCGCGACGGCCGTTTCGCGTCGTTGCCAATCCCCCGTTCGCAACCACGACCTCCGTGTTGCAGCGCCTCCTCAGCTCGGGAAGTCGCCTCTCCACGGCTGACCTGGTCGTGCCGCGTCATGTCGCCGAACGCTGGGGGAGCACTCGAGCGCCTGGCGTCGCTCGGTGGAACGCCACGTTCGAGGTGACGATCGGAGCCCGCGTCCCGCGCACCGCGTTCCGCCCGGCCGCGACGACGGAGTGTGCGGTCCTTCGGTCCGTCGGCGATCCGCGTCACCCCGGCGGTGACGGGCCCCTCAGCACACGCCAGCAGTTGCTGCGCACTTGTTGCCGCGCACGCTCCATGCCGGCTTCCTCCGTCAACACAGGCGCGACGTGCCGTGATCTTCAGCTAAGAAGCTCGCGTCCGGTACTCGTCGAGTGCGTCGACGGGAATGTGGGCGATGCCGTTCACCATCACGTAGCGAATCCGCCGCTCGTGAACCAGACGGAGCAACTCCTTGGTGGGAATTCCGAGCCGCCGGGCCGCTTCAGTTGCGCGGAGAACGTCAGCGCTCATGGGCATCTCCCTCGGGGTCTTCAAAATCGAGTCTATGACTGAGCAGACGTATCTGGTACTCGACGCCGACGACGACGGTCAGGTGGCCGCTCTCGAGGAGTGCATCGCGCGCGTCCTCGAGGCCGGCGAGAAGGTCGAGCGCCTCGTCAAGGGCGTACCAAATGTGCCGAGGCGGTTCTTGGTTCACGCGAACGGGTCCGCCACTACGGACGCGGATTCAGCGCGGGATCCGGCTGCACACGTCGCATGCCGGAGTGGACGTGAGCATTGGTGAGCGTGACGCGCGCGCTCGATCGTACGGGGCGGTCGCCATGTCGCCGACCGCCCCACGACGTTCCCTGCGTTGCTCGTTTCCTTGATAACCTGATAAGATTCTCATCGAGTCCGGCCGAGGAGCCCAGTGTCCGAGCCCATCCACGAGCCCATCCAGCAGGTGAAGGCCGAGTTCTTCAAAGCGCTCGGGCACCCGGCGCGGATCCGCATCCTCGAGCTCTTGAGCCAAGGCGAGCGCTCGGTGAGCGAGCTCATCCCCGAGGTCGGGCTCGAGTCGTCGCATCTCTCCCAGCAGCTAGGTGTGTTGCGGCGCGCCAACCTCGTCGTGACGCGAAAGAGCGGGAACCTCGTCTACTACCGGCTCGCCGACCGGCGCCTGACGAAGCTGCTCGATCTCGCGAAGCAGATCCTGTTGGAGTACCTGACGCAGACCCGCGACCTGCTCGCCGGTGTCCCGTAGCCCAGCCCGATCTCAGTCTGCCGGCGGGTGTCGATCTCGGCAGCTCCTGTCCTAGAGATCGTTCCCTGCGTACGAGAGGTTGAAGCTCTTGTTCGCGAGCGGGAAGTCGGGGACGATCGTGTCTCCGAGCGACATCGGCAGGGCCGGCCAGTTCAAGAACGATGGGTCGACGATCTTGACGCGGTGGAGGCGGCCATCGGTACCCACCTCGACGCGGTGCGCGAGCGCTCCGCGCCAAGCCTCGACGATGCCGACGCCACTCGAGCCACCGGTCCGATCCGGGACGGCCCGGAGCGGCTCGGGTTCGCCCCGCTTGCGCGCACGCCCGAGGAGCGCGTGCAGCAGCTCGATCGACGCGGTGATCTCTTGTGCGCGCTGGCGGAACCGCGCCATCACGTCGCCAGCCCCTTGGACCGGGACGTCGAGGACATCGGAGAGATCGCAGAACGGGTGGTCGCGCCGTGCGTCGCGGTCGAGGCCGGAGGCGCGTGCGACATAGCCGACGGTGCCGATGTCGTCGGCCGTCGTTGCGTGGAGGACCGACGTTCCGGTGAAGCGGTCGACAACCGTGCTGTTCGCGAGCGCGAGGCGCACGAGCTCATCGGCATCGGCCGCGACATCGGACAGCTCGTCGGTGGTCGGGAGATCTCGTACCTGGGCACCACCGGGAGTGATGGCGCCGCGGAGGAGGCGGTGGCCGGTGACCCGACGGTTCAGCCGTAGGAGGCGCTCGCGGAGCGTGAACGCGTGCGCGTGGAGGATGCCGTAGCCCACGTCGTTGCAGAGTGCTCCGAGATCGGCGACATGGTTGTAGAGCCGTTCGAGCTCGAGGAGCACTGCTCGGAGCTCCTGCACGTCGTTCGGGACGCGAAGGTCGAGCGCTTCCTCCACCGCAAGGCAGTACGCAAGGCTGTGCCCGACTGCCGTGTCGCCGGAGATGCGTTCGGCGAGCTCGATGCCGTCGCCAGGGATGCGCCCCTCGAAGAGCCGTTCGATTCCCTTGTGCACGAACCAGAGTCGTGCCTTCATCGCCACGATCGTCTCTCCGACGACGGAGAATCGGAAGTGTCCCGGCTCGATGAGACCCGCGTGGATCGGTCCGACGGGGATCTCGTAGACGCCCGGTCCCTCGACTGCGACGAACGGGAACGGCTCGGCCCGCTCGTCGAACACGGGACGTGTCGTGGTGTCGCGGCGCATGGGGTGATAGCCCGGCGGCCAGTGCTGATGCAGGACCAGGCGATGCGGGCTCGGGTGATCGACGAGCTCGACGCCGAACAGGTCCGCGATCTCGCGTTCGAAGCGACTCGTCGGGAACGAGTGCGCGGCGAGGCTGGGGAGCATCGGGCGATCGCGGTCGAGCACGAGCTCGAGCTCGATGCGCCGGTCGGGCCCCGAGGCGACGAGGAGATACACGACGCGGAGGCTGTCGCCGTCGTCGTGGCCGGCAACCAGCGCAGGGCGGAACCCGTCCGCCACGAGGCGCGAGAACTCGGCGTGGAGGTCATCCGCTCGGATCCTTCGCGTCTCTCGAGCGCCGAGAGGCCCGTCGCGGCTCATGGAGCGACCACCCGGGCCGCGGCGTCGAGGAGCGATTGGATCGGGGAGACGGTGACCCCCAGGAGGGCGAGCGCGGCGAGACCGAGCCCGATCGGGACGAGTGGTCCGCGAGCGGCCGCGCCTCGATGACCAGGTTCCTCCGCCGGTTCACCGAGCAGCATCCGCTGACCGTGGAAGAGCAGTGCCCCGAAGACGACGAGCACGAGCACGAGCGCGATGGCCATCACCCATCCGAGATCGCTCGCGAAGCCGGCACGCACGAGGGCCACCTCGCTCGCGAACAACCCGAAGGGCGGGAGACCGGCGATCGCGACGAGCCCCGCCGCAAAGAGCGCACCGAGCGCCGGGCGGCGGACCAGCAGACCCCGGACCGAGTCGATCCGCGTCGTGCCCTCAGCGTGCAAGAGCTCTCCCGAACCGAGGAACAGCGCCGTCTTTCCGAGCCCGTGAGCGAGGATGTGCAGGAGGCCGGCAGCCGCGGCCAGTGGCGTGCCGATCGCGGCGGCGAGCGCGAGGAGGCCCATGTGCTCGATGCTGGAGTACGCGAGCATGCGCTTGTAGTCGCGCTGCGCGAGCAGGAGTGATGCCGCGACCGCCAGGGACAGCAGGCCGGCGGCAACGAGCAGCCCGCGCGTGAACGGCTGGCCGAGCGCGAGGTCCGCGACCCGCTTGAGTCGCCAGAGCGCGGTGAACGCCACGGCAAGAAGGACGCCTGACATGAGTGCCGAGACCGGTGCTGGAGCCTGGCTGTGTGCGTCGGGGAGCCAGGTGTGCACCGGGGCGAGACCGACCTTGGTGCCATAGCCCAGGATCACCAGCACGATGGCGAAGCGCATGACGTCGGGCGAGAGACGCGTGCCGCCCGCGACGAGTGTGGACCAGTCGAGCGCGTCCGCCGCGGCGATCCCGGCGTGCTTGCCGGCGTACGCGACGAGCGCGATGCCGCAGAACGCGAAGACGATCCCGGTCGAGCCGATGATCACGTACTTCCACGATGCCTCGAGCGAGGCGCGCGTCCGCCGATGACCGACGAGGAAGACGGTAACGATCGTCGTGGCCTCGATCGCGACCCAGGTGACACCGATGTTGGAAGCGAGAAGCGCCAGCACCATGGCGGCGACGAAGAGCTGGATCAGGATCGCGTACCAGCGAGCACCACGAGCGGACGTCGCACCGTCGGCGAGCTCGCGCTCGACATATGGGACACTCGCCCAAGTCGCAAGACCCGCGACCGAGCCCACGACGATGGTCATGAAGGCCCCGAGCGCGTCGACGCGAAGTGCTCCACCAAGCGCTTCGACGGGCCCGTCGTCGAGCACGACGACCGCGAGCGCTGCGCCGACGCCGACGATCCCCCATGCGCAGGCGGCACCGACCCACGCGACCCACCGTCGCCAGCCGGCGATCGCGGCGAGCACGGCCGCGCCGAGCGGCAGAGCGATGGCGGCGACGCCGAGCATCAGTCGTGGAGCTCGCGAAGGAGCTCGAGGTCGAGGCGACCGAACTTGGCCTGCATGCGTGTCGTGAGGACGACGAGGACGAGGACGACGAGGAGGACGTCGAGCGCGACGCCGAGCTCGACGATCGCCGGCACACCGCTCGCGACCAGGAGCGCGACGAGTGAGACGCCGTTCTCGAGCATCAAGAAGCCGACGATCTGCGAGACGGCCTTGCGCCGGGTCACCAACGTGAAGCCGGCGACGAGCATGATCGCGAAGCCGATCGGCATCGCGTCGGTCTCGGGAGACGGCGCGAGGGCGACGAGTGGCGGCGTGACCGCGAAGGCGAGCACGACGAGCGCCGCCGCCGCGACGAGAGCGGCCGCGACGTTGACGACAGGATCCGTCTCGCGATCGTCACCGTTGTGAGCGACGACGCGCCAGACGAGCACGGGGACCACGACCGCCTTGAGCACGAGGGCGACGATCCCGGTGGCGACCGGACCGACCTCGTGGTGATGCAGTCCGACGAGGATCGCAACCCCTCCGAGCGCCGCACCCTGCACCGCGAGCACCGCGACGATCGCGCCGAGACGACGGCGCCACAGCACGAGGATGGCTGCGACGAGGGCGACCGCGGCGAGGAGATCGAGGAGCTGTCGGTACGTCGATCCGCTCATCGCAGGAAGAACGCCCCGATCACTGCGAGAGTCCCGAGCACGAACGAGCCCGCCAGGAGCTCGGGCACACGGAACAGTCGCAGCTTCGCCGACTGGACCTCGAAGCAGGCGAGGAGCACGCCGAGCACGCCGACCTTCGCGACGAACGCCCCGGACGCGACGAGGAGGGCACCGATCTCCGTCGACGTCGCGATCCCCCACGGCGCGAAGAGCGTGACGAGCAGCCCGGCGAAGAGGGTGAGGCGCATCGCGCCGGCGAGCTCGACGAGAGCGAGGTCCGGTCCGGCGTACTCGAGGACCATCGCCTCGTGCACCATCGTCAGCTCGAGATGCGTGCTCGGATTGTCGACGGGAAGGCGGGCCGTCTCGGCGAGTGCCGCGATCGTGAGGGCACCGAGAGCCAGCAGCGACGGCACCGAGAAGATCCGCTCGGGCGCGTCGAGGCTGCCGGAGACGATCACGGCGAGGCTCGTGGAGTGCGCGGGGACCGCAAGGGCGAACGTCGCGACGAGCAGCGCCGGCTCGGCGAGCGCGGCGATGGTCATCTCGCGGCTCGCACCCATGCCGCCGAACGCCGTGCCCGGATCGAGACCCGCGAGCGCGAGGAAGACGCTGCCCAGCAACAGCAGCGCCATGATGCCGAAGAGGTCGCTCACGTCGTCGAACGGCGCCTGCGTCGAGAGGAAGGGGATGACCATCGCGACGAGCGCGGAGGTCGCGATCAGCACCAACGGCGCCATCCAGAAGACCCAGCTCGTGTGCTCGGGGCGGATCACCTCCTTGCGCAGCTGCTTGGCGAGCTCACGCCATGGCTGGGTGATGGGCGCTCCCTGGCGGCCCTCGAGACGGGCCTTGACCTTGCGCACCAGTCCGACCAGGAGGGGCGCACCCCCCACGACGATGACGAGCTGCAGGACCGCGACTGCGATCTGGCCGGCGCTCACCGAGCCACCACCAGGAGCACCACCAACGCGCCGAACGCGTAGGCCAGGTATCGCAGGACATCCCCGTTCTGGAGCTTCCGCGCGAAGCGCCCCCAGACGGAGAGCCCGTGGACCATCGGCTCGTACAGGTGACGCTCGAACGCGTCCTGGGTCTCGGAGTGGTAACGGATCGCCTCGACGAAGTAGCGGGACTCGGCGGCGTGCGACACGTCGACATCCCGGTCGGGGCGCAGCACGTCGTCGAAGACGCGCTCGAGGGGCTCGGCGAACGAGGTCGCGGTGTACTCCATGCGCGCGGTCTGCAGCACCCGCCCGCAGCCCCAGTTCTCGGCGAGCCGGGCGCGACGACGTCCGTGCAAGAGACGGAGCCCCGCGACCACAACCACCATGCCGATGACCAACCAGCACGCGATCAGCAACGGGGAGATCTCGGTCGTGATGCCGGCGAGCCGGACGGTCGTGCCGTCGACCAGTTGCAGCGGGCTACCGACGCCGCTCGCCGCGCGCCCCACGGCCTCGAACGCGAACCACGGCACGAAGGCCAACAACGCGCAGAATCCCGCCAGGATGATCATCGCGACGCGCATCGACGCCGCTGGGTCGTGTGCGTGCTCGGCTTCGGGCGAACGCGGCAGCGCCAGGAATCCGACGCCGAGTGCCTTCACGAACGTTGCGGCTGCGAGCCCGGTCGTCAGCGCGATCACGGCGACACCGAGCGGGAGGAGCACCGACAGCACCTGGCCATCCGTCGAGCCGCCGTTGACGAGCGACTGGAGCAGCGCCCACTCGCTCACGAAGCCGCTCAGGGGTGGGAGCGCGGCGATCGCCAGCGCGCCGACGGTGAACATCGCGCCGGTGACCGGCATGCGGCGCATCAGCCCACCGAGTCGGTCGAGGTCTCGGGTTCCCGTGCCGTGGAGCACCGCGCCGGCGCCGCAGAACAGCAGGCCCTTCGCGGCTGCGTGCGTCACGACATGGAGGAGCGCCGCACTGAGCGCCACCGTCGCGAGCACCTGTCGGCCGTCGGCGGCGAAGAGGAGCGCGGCGCCGACGCCGATGAGAACCAACCCCATGTTCTCGGTCGTCGAGTACGCGAGCAGCCGCTTGAGGTCGCTGCTCACCAGCGCGTGCAGGATCCCGAAGACTGCCGAGACCGCTCCGAGCGCGAGGACGACGAGCCCCCACCACCTCGGCCCTCCACCGAGCAGGTCGATGCCGACGCGCACGATGCCATAGATGCCGAGGCTGACCATCGCCGCTGACATCAAGGCCGACACGTGCGACGGCGCCTCGGGATGGGCGCGCGGCAACCACACGTGGAACGGGACCATCCCGGCCTTCGACCCGAATCCAATGACCGCGAGCACGAAGATCGTCGAGCTCACGCTGGACGACAGATCGCCGGCCCCGGCGCGCATCGCTGCGAACGACTCGCCCCCGACGTCTCCGGCGAACAACGCCAACGCGATGAGCAGCACCACGAAGCCCAGGTGGGTCATCACCCCGTACCAGACCGCCGCGTCGCGCGCGGCGCGTGACCGTCGATGCTCCGCGGCGACCAGGAGCAGCGATGTGAGCGCCATCAGCTCCCAGCACGCGAGGAGCGTCGACACGCTGGCGGCCACGGGCACGAGGATCAACGTCAGGCAGAACAGCGGGAACGTGGCCTGGAACGA
>JBBDWT010000100.1:0-4321 GCA_040902705.1 Acidimicrobiia bacterium
AGGCGGTGCTCGCGATCCGCGCCGAGATCCCGGTCGCGGTGCTCAAGGACACGATCGCGCAGTTCCCGACGTTCAGCGAGGCGTACGTGAGCGCCCTGCGAAACCTGCCCAAGGAGCCGATCCAGGGGAAGTGATGACCCAACTCGAATCCCCGTTCCGGCTTCCCGAAACACCGATCCGAAGCGACCTGGTTGCGAAGTACTTCCGCGGGCTCGGCGACCCCACCCGCATTCGCATCCTCGAGCTGCTGCGCGACGAGGGCGAGCTGTCGGTGGGAGAGCTGGTCGAGCGGCTCCGCGTGTCGCAGCCGAAGGTGTCGAACCATCTCGCCTGCCTGCGCTGGTGCGGCTTCATCGAGGCCCGGCGCGAGCATCGCGTCGTCTACAACCGGATCGCCGACAAGCGCGTCCTGAAGATGGTCGGCCTCGCGCACGCGCTGCTGGACGACAACGCCGAGCACGTCGCCGCCTGCTGCCGGATCGACGAGCGGTGAGCGAGCTGCGCAAGAGCCTCGGACTCGGCGGGATCGCCCTGCTCTCGATCGGGTGCTGCATCGGCCTGCCGCTGATCGTCGCAGCCGGCTTCAGCGTCGCGGCATTCGCCTGGATCGGCGGCATCGCGATCGGCGCGATCGCGCTCGCCACCGCGCTCACCCTGTTCGTCACGACATGAGCGCGTGACCGCGAGGAGAGCGGGTGGCCGTTCCCGCTCGATGAGCCGCCGCGCATGCCGGTCGATACGTGTCGGACTCGCCGAGGGATCCGTGAGTTTCGCGCTGTGAATCGAATCGACGCACGCGCGACTCGAACGAACGCAACCACCGACAGGAGCGTTCATGACTGAGCAGGGCAAGCGGGGGAACGAAGAATTCGACGTCGTCGTCATCGGAGCAGGCCCGGCCGGTGAGGTGTGCGCCGGGCGGCTCGGCGAAGCCGGCCTCGAGGTGGCGATCGTCGAAGGGCACCTGATCGGCGGCGAGTGCTCGTACTACGGGTGCATGCCGTCGAAGGCGCTCCTGCGCCCGGCCGAGGTGCTCGCCGAGGCGGGACGGATCCCCGGCGCCCGCGAGGCCGTCGGCACCGTCGACGTGGCAGCTGTTCTCGCGCGCCGCGACGAGGTGATCCACGACCTGGATGATTCGGTTCAGGTCCCGTGGCTCGAGACGCGCCACGTAACGGTCGTGCGCGGTCGAGCCAAGCTTGTCGGCGAGCGCGTGGTCGACGTCGACGGGAGGCGCCTGACCGCACGCAAGGCGGTCGTCGTCGCAACCGGTAGCGAAGCCGCCGTGCCACCGATCCCCGGCCTCGCCGAGGCGCGCCCGTGGACGAACCGCGAGGCGACGACGGCCGGCGAGGTGCCCAGGCGTTTGCTCGTTCTCGGGGGCGGCGTCATCGGCGTCGAGCTCGCCCAGGCCTGGTCCTCGCTCGGATCACAGGTGGCGATCGTCGAGGCGCTGCCGCGCCTGCTGCCGCGCGAAGAGCCGTTTGCCGCCGAGCAGGTCGAGGAAGCGCTTGTTGCCCGCGGGATCGAGATCCGGAAGGGCGTACGTGCGGTCGCGGTTCGCCGCGACGAGGATGGCGTGACGGTGGAGCTCGAGGACGGGGCGACGCTGTCGGGCGACGAGCTGCTCGTGGCGGTCGGCCGCCGGCCGGCCACGCGCGGTCTCGGGCTCGAGACGCTGGGCCTGAAGGCCGGGGCCTCTCTCACAGTTGACGAGGAGCTCCGCGTGCCCGGCCACGATTGGCTGTACGCGGTCGGTGACGTGAACGGCCGCTCGCTGCTGACCCACATGGGCAAGTATCAAGCGCGGGTCGCGGCCGACGTGATCCTCGGCCGCTCCGTCCGGCTGGAGGAGCGGGCGCAAGGCGCTCTGTCACCGCGCGTGGTCTTCACCGACCCGCAGGTCGCCGCCGTGGGCCATACGCTCGAGTCGGCGGAGGCGGCGGGGATCGACGCGCGCGCGGTGGACCAGCCGACCTCGGGCAACGCCGGCGGCAGCTTCTACGGCCGCAACGCAGCGGGGACGGCGCGGCTCGTCATCGACGAGGACCGGCAGGTGCTTGTCGGCGCCACCTTCACCGGCGCCGAGGTGGCCGAGTTCGTGCATGCCGCGACGATCGCGATCGTCGGCGAGGTTCCGCTCGAACGGCTCTGGCACGCGGTGCCGTCATTCCCGACGCGGAGCGAGGTCTGGCTGCGGCTGCTCGAGACCTATGGCCTGTAGCACCTGAATCGGGACGGAGCCGTATGGCATCAAAGACGTAAAGGCACTACACCGAGAGGGGTCCAAAACGTGAAAGCAGTTTGGAACGGAGCCGTCCTCGCCGACAGCGACAACACCGTCGTCGTCGAGGGAAACCACTACTTCCCCGCGGACTCGCTCGACCGGCAGTACTTCGTCGAGAGCGGCAAGCACACCACGTGTCCGTGGAAGGGGAAGGCCAGCTACTACACGATCGTCGTCGACGGCCAGGAGAACAGGGACGCGGCGTGGTACTACCCGCAGCCCTCGCCGGCCGCGAAGAAGATCCAGGGTCGAGTTGCCTTCTGGCGCGGCGCCAAGGTCGTGGACGACGAAGCGGATCCAGCCGACGAGAGTCGTACGACCGGCTTTCTCAGCCGTCTCATCCGGAGCGCGAAGCGGGCCGCCTGATCGCCGTCGCGGCTACGCCGCCCGTGCGACGCGGACGATGAAGCTGCGGTCGCCCACGTGCATGCGGGTTGCGGTGAAGTGGTACAGACGCAGCCACTCGCGCACGAGCGGGATTGCGTCGGCTATCGACGAGGGGTGGCCGTCCGGCTGCACGCGGACGCGCCAGCCACGTCCGGTGCACTGAACGAGCTGCACGCGGAGCCGGCCAACGAGGTGGCGCGTCAGGAACGCGGCGCTGCTCGCATCCGGCGCCTCGATCCAGATCTCTTGCTCGGGCACTGCTCTTCTCCTCGCGTGTCAGCGGCTTGGACCTCACTAGAGCCCCCAGAGATTCGCCGCGTCCTGCAGCGATTGCCAGCGAGCTGAATCGCTGCGGCGCATCGCGGCATCAGACGCTGTCGCTACCTGCCTGCCGACCGGGGTCGGCTTCAGGATCGAAATGTCGACCAGCGGAGGCGAAGGTGCTCGGACGATCACGCAAGGAACGGTTCGACATCGCCGTGATCGGCTCGGGCATGGGCGGCTGGGCCGGCGTCCGGGCGGCGCGCCGGCGAGGCAAGCGGGTCGCGCTCTTCGATAGTGGGCCGGTCGGCGGCACCTGAATCACGCGCGGGTGCATCCCGACCAAGGCTCTGGTCAGAGCCGCCGAGATAGCGCACGACGCGCGAGGGGCCGCCGAGTTCGGGATTCGTACGGGCGAGGTGGAGGTCGACTTCGCGGCCGTGATGGCACGCGTCCGCCGGGTCATCGACGACGGGATCGCGTTCTACGAGCACGCGATCGAGCGCGACGAGGGCGTGACCCTGTTCAGGGGCCGCGCACGCTTCGTCTCCGAGCACGCGCTGGAGTGCAGCGGCGAGCAGGTCGAGTTCGACCATGCCCTGATCGCCACAGGCGCACGGCCGACGGTTCCCGCGATCCCTGGTCTCGACCACGTTCCGTTCGCGACGAGCGACGACCTGCTCCGGGCGACCGAGCTTCCCGCTCATCTCGTCGCGCTGGGCGCGGGCGCGATCTCGCTCGAGTTCGCGCAGGCGTATCGGCGCTTCGGGGCGAACGTCACGATCGTGCTGCGCGGCGACCACCTTGCGCGGGGCGAGGACGCCGAGCTCACGGCGCTGCTGGCCACGTACCTGGAAGAGGAAGGCGTGCGGTTCCAGGCCGGCGTCGCGCCGGAGCGCGTCGAGCTCGCCGCCGGCAGGCCGTCCGTCCTGCTCGCGGACGGCACGAGGGTCACTGGCGACCGCCTGCTCGTCGGGCTCGGTCGAACACCCGACGTGGACGACCTCGGTCTCGACGAGGCGGGGATCGCGTTCGGGCCCGGCGGGGTCACGGTCGACGAGCATCTGCGCACGACGCAAGCTCGGGTGTTCGCGATCGGCGATGCCATCGGCGGCTGGATGTTCACCCACGTCGCGACCTACGAGGCGCCAATCGCGGTCGCGAACATGCTCGACGGCACGACAGAACGCCCGGACTACCGGACCGTCCCGCGCGCCATCTTCACCGACCCGGAGCTCGCCGGGGTCGGATTGACCGAGGAGCAGGCACGAGAGTCCGGCTACGAGGTCGAGGTGCGCCGCTTCGATGTCGGCAAGGGCGGCAAGTCGCGAGCGCTCGGCGACCGGCGCGGCCGCGTCAAGTTCGTCCTCGACGCGAAGACGGGCG
>JBBDWT010000101.1:0-21789 GCA_040902705.1 Acidimicrobiia bacterium
CGGTTCAACGGACGGGATGGGTCGTGCGGTCGCCCTCGAGCTCGGCTCGATGGGCCTCGACCAGCTCGAGGAGGAGCTGGCCCGCATCTAGGCCCACGACCGGGCTGCGCCTCTCGCTAGAGGCGGCCGGCGTCCTTGGCGGCCTGCTCGGCCGCGTCGAGCTGTTCCTCGATGATCTCGAGGCCGCCGTCCCAGAACCGCGGATCGGTCAGGTCGACGCCGACCACCCGGCCGAGGGCCTCCGGTGTGTCGGATCCGCCGCGCGAGAGCAGCTCGAGGTACGACGGCACGAACTCCGCGCCACGCTCCTCGTACTGGCGGTACACCGACAGCGCGAGCAGCTGCCCGTACGCGTACGCGTAGACGTATCCGGGTGTCGCGATGAAGTGCGGAATGTAGGACCACCACGTGCGGTATCCCTCGCTGACCTCGACGGAGTCGCCGAGCATGTCCGTCTGCGTCGCGGCCCAGAGCTCGCCGAACCGCTCCACCGACAGCTCACCCTGCTCGCGACGCTCGGTGTGCACTGCGTCCTCGAACCGGTTCATCGCGATCTGACGGAACACGGTGGCGATCTGGCCTTCGAGGCTCTCGGCCAGCAACGCGAGCCGCGCGGCCGGGTCCGACGTCTCCGAGAGCAGCCGCCCGAAGGTGACGGTCTCGCCGAAGACCGACGCGGTCTCGGCCAGCGTCAGCGGTGTGGTCTGGTGGAAGATCCCTTGCGCACGCGCGAGGTAAGCGTGCACACCGTGCCCGAGCTCGTGCGCGAGCGTCAGCACGTCGCGTCGGCGCGCCGTCCAGTTGAGCAGCACGTACGGGTGGTGCGACGGCACGGTGTACGCGCAGAACGCGCCGGGGCGCTTGCCCGGTCGCATGGGCGCGTCGATCCACGCCTCGTGGAGGAAGCGCTCGACGACCTCGGCGATCTCGGGTGAGAACGACGAGTACGCGTCGAGCACCAGCTCGCGCCCGTGGCTCCACGCGAACGTGTCCTCCGACTCGGCGATCGACGCCATGCGGTCGTAGTCGGCGAGGCGGTCGATCCCGAGGAGCTTCGCCTTGAGCGTGTACCAACGTTGCGGGATGTCGTAGCGCGCGACGACCGCATCGACGAGCGCCTGCACCGACTCGTCGCTCGCCTCGTTGTCGAGGTTGCGGCTCGCGACCCAGCTGCCGTGGTGACGCAGCCGGTCGTCGACGTACTTGTCGGCGAGAAGCGTGTTGAAGACGAACGCGCGGGTGCGCAGGCCGGGCTCGAGCGCCGCGGTCACCGCTTCCGCGGACGTGCGGCGGAGCTCCCGGTCAGGTGACTGGAGCCGCGACAGACCCTCTTCGAGGCTGACCGCCTCACCGTCGGAGTCGACCTCGATCGCCGACGTGAGCTCGCTGAACAGGCGCGCCCACGCGCTCTTCCCCGTCGTCGCCTTGTCGGCGAGGATTCGCTCCTCCGGCTCGGTCAGCAGGTGCGGGCGGTACCGGCGCACCGACTCGAGGTGGTGGCGGCAGAACTCCAGCGCTTGGTCGGCCAGCAGCGGTGCGACGTGCTCGTCGGAGAGCTCCGCCCACTCCAGCTCGAAGAACACGAGCTCGTTCGAGATGGCGGTCGCCCGCTCCTCGGTGCGTGCCATCAGGGCACCGGTCTTGGGGTCCTGGGTGTTCGTCGAGAACCGCAAGCCGGCGTAGGAGCCGGCGCGCCCGAGCAGCTCGCTCACGTCGCCGAGGCGATGCATGAGCTCGGCGAGCCCCGCAGCATCGAGCTCGCCGACCTTGCCCCGGGAGGAGGTCAGCGAGTCGGCACGCTGCTCGGCGTCGTCGAGGAGCCGTTCGACACCGGCGGCGCCCTCGCCGTCGACCAGCGGCTCGACGTCCCACGCGACGTCGGCCGCGCTGAGATCGGGATCGATCTCCGGGCTCGTGGCGTCGGTCAGCGCGGCGTCGGTCATGGGGCGATGCTATGACGCCGCGACGGGGGCTCCGGTCGGCGCGATCGTCACGGCGTCGGCGAGCGGTTCCGGGAGCGGTTCGGCGTGCACGACGACGAGCCGCCGCGTCGCGCGCGTCAGCACGACGTAGAGGAGGCGCAGGCCTCGCTCGTCGACGCGCACGAGACGCGCCGGCTCGACCACGACCACATGGTCGAACTCGAGCCCCTTCACCTCGATCGCATCGAGGACGTCGATCGGGGCGTCGAGCGCGTCGGCGGAGTCCGCGATCGCGCCGATGTCGGCGAGCGCGGCGACGAGCTCGTCGTGGAGATCGGCCGGTGCGACGATCGCGACGGTCCCCGTAGCCGCGACCGATGCGCGCGCCGCGTCAGCCGCCGCGGACACGAGCTCGTCGACCGCAACGCGCGTGAAGCGCGGCGTCTCGCCCGTGTGGCGCACCGCGCGCGTCGGCTCGACGCCGGGCGCCGCCGCGGCGAGCACGCCGTGCGCGACTTCCATGATCTCCGCCGGCGTCCGGTAGTTGACCGACAGCGTGACGGTGCGGGGGGCGACGCGGCCCGGCAGGGCGTCGGACCCGGCGAGCTGCTCGAGGACGGCATCCCAGTCGGGCGCCGCACCCGGGCGGCTCGCCTGGCCGAAGTCGCCGACGACGGTCATCGACCGGGTCGGGCAGCGCCGGGCGAGCATCCGCCACTGCATCGCCGAGAGGTCCTGCGCCTCGTCGACGACGACGTGCGCGAACGTGCGCGGCTCGTCGCCGCCGTCTCTCGGCACGGACTCGCCGCCGTAGCGGCGCGCGACCTCGGCCGCGCTCACGAAGCCGCCGACACCCAGCTCGGAGACGACGCGCGCGGCGGTCTCGTCACCCGCCGAGCGACGGGCACGAGCGCGCCGCGGCTTGGCCGCCTCGGGCGGGCCGAGCAAGGCGTCGGCCTCGTCGATCAGGGCAAGATCCGCCTCCGTCCACGGCACGTCGCGCACGCTCGCGGCGCGCTCCCGCACGAGCCCCTGCTGCTCCTCGGCCGAGAGGATGCCCTCGGAGGCCGCGCGCACGAGCGCGGGGAACGAGAACAGGTCGTGCACGAGCTCACCGCCGGTCAGGACCGGCCACATGCGGTCGAGCGCGGCGCGGACCTCGGGGAGCCGGCGGAGACGAGCGTTCAGCTCGCGATCCCAGTCGGCATCGTCGGGCGCCGCGACGCCGAGTGCCCGGCGGTACTGCTCGCGGAGATGGTCGATCGCGGCGCGCACCACCGTCGGTCGCTTCTCGTTGTGAAGGCCTCGTCGACGCCGGGCGCGGTCGACGATGCGCTGCGTGGTCCCCCGCTCCAGGCGCAGCACCTCGCCGTCGAGCACGACGACGAGGTTGCGGGAAAGCGGGTGCTCACGGGTGGCGATCGCGTGCTCGATCACCTTCGCCATCCGCACGTCGCCCTTCACGCGCGCGATCTCGTCGGTGTCGTCGGCGCGCACGTGGTACTGCGGCTTGAGGCCGGCCGCGGTCGCGAGCTGCACGTCGTCCTCACCGAGCGACGGGAGCACCTGGTCGATGTAGCGCAGGAAGATGGTGTTCGGGCCGACGAGGAGGACACCGCCGTTCTCGAGCCGCCGCCGGTGCGTGTAGAGGAGGTACGCGGCGCGGTGCAGCGCGACGGCCGTCTTGCCCGTGCCCGCGCCGCCGGTGACGACGAGCACACCGGCGATGCCCGCCCGGATCGCCTCGTCCTGCTCGGCCTGGATCGTCGCGACGATGTCGCCCATGCGGCCGGTGCGGGCCCGCTCGAGCGCCGCGAGGAGCGCTCCCTCTCCGATGACCGAGAGGTTGGCAGCATCGGCGGCGTCCTGGTCGAACACCTCGTCGTCGAGTCCCACCAGCACCGAGCCCTCGCCGGGGCGGGTGAGGAAGTGGCGCCGGCGCACGACGTCCATCGGCTCCATCGCCGTGGCCCGGTAGAAGGGCTCGGCCACCGGCGCCCGCCAGTCGATGACGACGGGGTTCTGGTCGTCGTCGGTGACCGACACCCGGCCTATGTGGTGGTCGGTGCCGCCGTGGAGGTCGAGGCGGCCGAAGCAGAGCGGCAGGTCCCCGATGTCGAGGGCGGCGAGCCGCCGCCGGGTCACGTCCGCGGCGACGTCACGCTCGAGTCGGGCCTGGTGGGTGCCGCCCCGGCCGACCTCGGAGTAGCCCCGGGCCACCCGGCGAGCCGCTTCGCGCATGGCATCGAGGTGCTCGTAGGCCTGGTCGACGTAGCGCTGCTCGGCTGCCAGCTCGGGATGGCGGTCGGTCAAGGATCGGCTCCGTCCGGCGGGAGGGGACCGACCATCCTACAAGCCGTCGGGGTGGGTCAGATCTGGTCCGGGACGGTGACGGTCTCGGCGTCGACGAGCACGTCGCGCTCCCCCAGGGCCAGGTCGTCGCCGCGGAGATGGAACCACCGGCCGCCGAGGTTGGGCACGCGCACGTGCGGCGCGGCGAAGTGTCGCTCGAGCGTCCCGATGACTCCCCCGTGCGTGACGACGAGCGCGATCCCGTCGATCTCGCGGCGCACGAGTACGTCGAGCGCGGGAAGCGCGCGCGCGAGCAGTGACTCGTCACCTTCGAACCCGGGAGGGCTGCGACGTGCCGCGAGCCATCCGGGGAAGCGCGCCTCGATCTCTTCGCGGGTGAGCCCCTCCCACTCACCTGCGCTGCGCTCCCGCCACGCCGACTCGACCTCGAGCTGCGCACCTTCGGGCGCGAGCAGGGCCGCGGTGCGCCGCGCCCGCACGAGGTCGGACGCGACGACGCGCGCGGGCGCCAGCGCGACGACCGCGGCCCGAGCCGTCACCGCCTGGTGCTCGCCGAGCTCGGAGAGCGGCGGATCGGCCTGGCCCTGCCAGCGCTCCTCGGCGTTCCACGTCGACTGGCCGTGACGGACCAGGAGCACCCCCCGGATGCTCGAGGGGGTGGTCACGGGTTGCGAGGTCGGTTCGTCCACGCGCCGTCGTCGCGGCGGAACCATCCGCCGGCAGCGAGGCTCCCGCCGTCGGCGTGCACGGTCGTGCCGGTGACGAACGCCGACAGGTCGGACGCCAGGAAGAGCGCGATGCCGGCGAGGTCATCGGGCGTGCCGAAGCGCCCGACCGGCACCCACGTCGGGATCAGGTGCTCGTCCTCGGGCTTCACCCACCGTGAGTACGGCACCTGCAGCGTCTCGACGAGGTCGGGGGCGATGGCGTTGACGCGGATGCCGTGCTGTCCGTAGTCGACCGCGAGGCTCCGGGTGAAGGCGGTGACGCCCGACTTGAACGCGGAGTAGACCGGCATGCTCGGGATGCTGCGGAACGCCTCGACCGTCGAGACGTTCACGATGACGCCGCGGCCCTGCTCCACCATCGTCGGGAGCACGGCCTGGCTGCAGGCGAGCACGTGCTCGAGGTTGATCCGGTAGAGGTCGAGCCAGTCGTCACGGCTCTGCTCGACGAACGGGCGTCGAGATCCGGCGAAGTGCCCGACGTTGTTCACGAGCACGTCGACCGCGCCGTGCGTGTCCAGCGTCGTGCCCACGATGCGCTCGACGTCAGCCGGCGCGCGCACGTCGGCGACGACCGTCGTGACGTCGCCACCTGCCGCGGTAATCGCCGCCGCGGTCTCCCCCGCGAGGTGATCGTCGATCTCGGCGACGACGACGCGCGCGCCGTTCGCCGCGAAGCGCTCGGAGATCCCGCGCCCGATCCCGCCGCCGCCGCCCGTCACGATCGCGACCCGACCTTCGAGCAGCATGTCGTCACCCATCCGGAGCAGCCTACGGAACGCGTACCGCCCCGGGAGGGCGTGCACGCCGAGGGGTAGCGTGGGTTCGCATGACCCAGCTGACAGCCACGATCGTCGACGGCGAGCAAACCGTCGAGACACCGGCTCGCATCGACGGGCCCACGCTCGTGATCGACGGCGACGATCTCGAGCGCGCGACCGGCTGGCATCTCGAATCCCAAGGACTCTGCCGCGGCGACGTGTGCGTGCCGGCGCGCGACCGCGCCGCGCTCGAGGTCGAGGGCGGCGTGTCGCTGCGCGAGGTGGCGCGCCTGCTCGGGCGCCCGCTCGCGGTCGAGCTCGGCGGCGACCCCGTTGCCGTGCTCGGCGAGCCGGGCGAGACCTACGACCGCTCGCACACCCATCGCGACGCCCCCGCGTTCACGCTGCCCGACATCGACGGCAGCCCCGTCGCGCTCGACGACTTCGCCGGACGCAAGCGGGTCATCGTGGCGTGGGCCCCGTGGTGCGGCTGCCGCTACGACCTGCCGGTCTGGGACGCGCTGCAGGCCGAGCTCGGCGACGACGTCGCCGTGATCTCCATCGCGCTCGAGGAGGACCCCGCCGAGGCCCGACGCTGGGCCCGCGACGAGCTGCCGGAGGCGCTCTCCTACCCGGTGCTCGTCGACCGCGACCACGTGGTCGCCGAGCGCTACGGCATCACGAACGTGCCGATGACGGTGTGGATCGACGAGGACGGCAAGATCGTCCGTCCCCCGCTCATGGCGCCGGGCGACGACCAGTTCCGCGACTTCACCAAGATCGACTCGTCGCTGCACCACGACGCGCTCCGCAAGTGGGTGCGCGACGACGTCGCCCCGCTCTCCGACGACGAGCTCGAGGAGCGCCACACCGAGCCGACCCCGGAGCTCCAGGCCGCGCGCACCGAGCGTCGCCTCGCCATGTACCTCCTGCGCGCCGACCGGCCCGCCGATGCCGAGCGCCACCTCGCAGCCGCGCTCGAGCTCGCGCCCGACGACTTCACCATCCAACGCGGCACCATGCCGTTGCGCGGCGAAGACCCGTTCGGCGACGCGTTCTTCGAGTTCTGGGAGGCGTGGGACGCGCGCGGTCGCCCGGGGTACGCGTCGGCGTGACCACGCGTCCCGAGGTCGTCGCCACCGAGGTTCGGTTCGGCGAAGGCCCGGTCTGGTGCGCGGCGGCCGATGGGCGACCCGCGTCGCTCGTCTTCACCGCGGTCGCCGCCGGCGCGGTCGACCGGGTCGACCTCGCGAGCGGCGCCGTCACGCGTGTCGCCGACGTGGGCGGCGGCGCGAACGCCGCGCTGCTCACGAGCGACGGCGGCTTCCTCGTCACCCAGAACGGTGGGATCGACTTCACCCGCACCGGCCTCTACGCCGACCCGCCGCCGTACCGCCCCGCGACCCCCGGCATCCAGCGCGTCGCTCCCGACGGCACCGTCGGCTCCGTCGTCACCACCTCGACCGACGACGGTCCGTTCCTCGCCCCCAACGACCTGGTCGCCGCCGCCGACGGCACGCTCTGGTTCACCGACCCGCCGGTGCATCCACCGCCGCCCGAGCGGGTCGGCCGGGTCCACACGATGGCGCCCGACGGCACGACCCGCGTCGTGGCTCGCGACTTCCACTACTGCAACGGCATCGCGCTCGAGCCCGACGGCACGCCCGTCGTGATCGAGGCCGCGGGGCTCCTGCGGCTGGATCCGCACGGCGATCGGGCGTGGGTGACGGAGCAGATCAGCCCGACCGGGAACACGGGCGACGGCCTCTGCGTCGACGTCGACGGCCGCTTCTACGTCGCCGCGACGGCCGACCACGGCATCCGGGTGCTCGAGCCCGACGGCACCGAGGTCGACTTCCTCGAGATCCCCGGGAGGGGGGTCACCACGAACTGCTGCTTCGGCGGCGACGACCTCCGTACGCTGTTCGCCACCGACGGCGTGCCGGGCCAGGTGCTGGCCTGGGAGGGCATGCCGACCGCGGGGCTGGCGCTGCACCCGTGGCCCGCCCCCGCCGACGCGGGGTAGCGTCCTCGCCGCACCTCAGATCGCGGGCGCAGCCTGCCGCGCAGGCTCGTGGCCCGTTCCCTCGACTCCGGGAGCCACCGCATGCGCGCCGCCATCTTCACCGAGAACGACGCACCTCTCAGCGTCGAGGACGTCACCCCCACCGACCCAGGGCCCCGCGACGTCGTCGTGAGCATCACGGCGAGCGGCATCTGCCACTCCGACCTCTCGGTGATCAACGGCACGCTCCCCATGCCGCCACCCGCGATCCTCGGCCACGAGGGCACGGGCATCGTCGAAGAGGTCGGCGCCGAGGTCAAGGGCCTCGCCGTGGGCGACAAGGTCATCGGATCGTTCATCCCCGCCTGTGGCATCTGCTGGTTCTGCAAGAACCACCAGTCGAACCTGTGCGAGAACACCTACACGGTGATGATGAACCCGCGCGCGACGCGCGACGACGGCACGCCCCTCCCCTCGATGACCGGCCTCGGCACGTTCGCCGAGCAGATGATCTGCGACGAGATCTCGCTCGTGAAGGTGGAGACGGACCTCCCCGACGCGCAGCTCGCGCTGATCGGCTGCGGTGTGACGACCGGTGTCGGTGCCGCGCTCATGACGGCCAAGGTCGAGCCGGGCTCGAGCGTCGTCGTCATCGGCTGCGGTGGTGTGGGCCAAGCAGTGATCCAGGGAGCGCACATCGCCGGCGCCGCGAAGATCATCGCCGTCGACCACGTGGCGCTGAAGCGCGACATGGCACTCAAGCTCGGCGCGACCGACGCGGTCAACCCGAACGACGGTGACGTGATCACCCAGGTCCACGGGCTGACGAGCGGTCGCGGCGCCGACTACGCGTTCGAGGTGATCGGCATCCCCGAGGTCCTCACGCAGGCGTTCATGTGCACCCGCGCGGGCGGCACCACGATCGCCGTGGGTGTCCCCCGCAGCGACTCGGAGATCCACATCCCGAGCTTCCCGCTGATCCTCCAGGAGAAGCGGATCCTCGGCACCGTGTACGGCTCGGCCAACGTGCGCCGCGACTTCCCGCGCCTGATCAGCCTCGTCGAGAACGGCAAGCTCGACCTCGGCGACATGGTGAGCCGGACGCTCAAGCTCGACGAGGTGAACGACGGCATCCGCGCCATGCAGGCAGGCGAGGTCATCCGGAGCGTGATCTCGAACTAGCGCCGCGGGGTCGGCTCAGGTCGTCGCGACCCGGAGGTACGCCTCGGCGAGGCGCCCCTCGGGGAAGCCGCCCTGGTGGGCGATCATCTCGCTCCAGCCTCGGAGCAGCTCCTCCAGCCGGTCGGGATCAGGGTGCTGGCTGACGTGCGAGTGCAGTGCCTCGAGCTTGCGCTCGAACGCGTCGGTGATGTCGACGTATCGGTCCGTCGTGTCGAAGTTCGCGATCCAGACCTCGGTGACGGTCCACGGCTCGAGCCCTTCGTCGTCGAGCAGCTCGGTGTGGGCGAACGGGTTGCGGGCGTCGGGGTAGACCGCGCACATCGTCGCCTCGCCGGTCGCGAGGTGATCGGGGTGGCTCGCGTAGATGCGCTGGTAGCTGCGCTCGGGTGACTGGGCGATGACTCGCTGAGGACGCACCTGGCGGATCACCCGTGAGATGTCGCGGCGGAGGTCGAGCGTCGGCTGCACGCGTCCGTCGGGGTACCCGAGGAAGTGGAGCTCGGTCACGCCGACGACCTTGGCTGCCGCGGTCTGCTCGACGCGCCGGGTCTCCGCCATGACCGGTCGGGGCACGTCGCGGTCGGATCCGCCGGCCTCGCCGTCGGTCACGAGGCAGTAGACGACCTCGATGCCCGCGTCGGTCCACGTCGCGACGCTTCCCGCGCTCCCGAAGTCGACGTCGTCGGGGTGTGCGGTGACGACCAGGATCCGCTCCACACCCTCGTCGACGTCGGCAGCAGGGCTCGCGTCGGGCTCGCTCACGACGACGAGGCTATCGGTGGCTCAGTTGGCCGCGGCGGGTCACGCCGCGTCGGTATCTCGTCGTTCGTCGTGCTGATGGGGCGGGGTGAGGGTGCTGGTGCCGTCGGGTCGGGGTTCGAGGGTGTAGCCGCGGTGGGTGACGAGGTCGTGGTGGTCGGGGCAGAGGCGTACGAGGATCTCGTAGGTGGTGAGCTGGTGCTCGGCGAACTCGAGGGTGTGGTGGCGTTCGAGGTGGTCGGTGCGGTCACAGCCCTGGACGTTGCAGGTGGGGTGCTTCTCCTCGACCGCGATCCTCAACGCCTCGGGGACATGACGGGTCTTCGTGACGATGGTCCGCGGGTCCTGACCGTCGTGGAGGACGAGCTCGAGCAAACCGTGGGAGAGGACCTCGCGGGCGACGCTCACGGGGACGGGTCCGACGCCGGGGATCTCGCAGAGGTCGTCGCCGGGGGCGGCCTCGGCGTCGAGGAGTCGGGTGATGCCGACGCGGACGCGTCCGACCGGATCCTGCTGATGCTCGGACCGCTCGCCGGTGGCGAGGCCGACGAGCGCGTCGAACCGGTAGGCGTCCTGCGGCTCGTGACGACCCTCTTTCCTCGCCTGGTCGAACACCTGGCGCTGGAGCGGGGTGAGCGCGTCGAGGAGCTTCGCGACCTCGGTGGTGGGCCCGTTGAACGACCCGTGGGTCTCGACCCCGCGGGTCCAGGTCCGGAACGACCGCGTCCGATGCGCCCGGCGCTGCGCGGCTTCGAGATCGGTCGCGGCGGTGGTCACGCGCTCTTGGCGGCGGGTGAGCTCACGCATCCCGTCACGTGCCGCGGAGCGCAGCATTGCCGGCTCCGACTCCGGGGCCACCGACGCGGCGAGGCTGACCTGCGTCGCCTGCGCGACCGAGAGTGTCCCGTCCCGCAGCCTCGCCTCCGTCGCCGGGAGGTCCGCGACACGGTCGGCGGTCTGGAGGGCTTGGCGGGCGGTGTGCTCCGAGATCCCGGACACGTTCGCGAACCACTGCTCCGGAGTCGCCGCATGTGACTTCGCGCGCCAGGAGTTGGCGTCGACGGCCCGCTTGGCGAGGAGCACCTTCGCCGCGGCGAAGAGCTTCTCGCCCTCCGCCGCAACCTCGACGAGCCGCGCCGCGTCACGCCCCGCGTACGTCGCGGGGTCGAGTGCGGCGACCGTGTCGCGCAGCTCGTCAGCGATGCGATCCAACGTGAACATGCCGCCACGATGACAGGGGGGTGTGACAGCTACCCGCGCATACGACGGTTCGCACGCATCCACGCGCGAGCAACGCGCGAGCAACGCGCGCCTACCTGCGTCCCTCGACCCGCCCCACGACGGTGAGGGACGCATCAAGAGGGGTCAGGCGGTGACGGCGGCCGTCGTCGCGGTCGTCGCGTCGGTGACGTCGGCGCGCTCGGCGTCGTGGCCGGGGGGGTCCAGCGAGAGCCCGCGCAGGGCGGCGACGACGCTGACGAGGAGGACGAGCGCCACGCCGAAGATCACCGCGATCGATGCCGCGTACGCACCGCTCAGGTCGACGGCGTCGAGCTGGTCCTCGCGCGCGGCGACGAGCGTTGTGCTGACGCCGGCAAGGGCGCCGAGGAGCACGCCGATCCCGATCCCGGCGAGGAACGGGCTCAGCGTCGGCATGCTGCGGACGAGCACCGATGGTCGCTCCCGCTCGGCGCCTTCCGTCCAGATGAGCACGGCGACCGTCGCGCCCGTCCAGGCGGTGACGACGAGGTAGGCGCCGACGACGTCGCTCGGCCGGTGCCATCCCGCCGTGACGGTCCCGGCCCCGACGAGCGTCGCGTAGGCGAGCCCACCGAACGCCGCCCAGGGCCGCGCGCTCTCCGACACCACGAGCACGAGCGCGACCGCGAGCGCCATCGCGACCGTCGAATGCCCACTGGGGAAGCTGTTCGTCATGCCGAGCGTGTCCTGGCGCCCGACGAGGTCGGGTCGATCGAGCACAACCTTCTTGAGGAGCTGGGTGCTCACGTTCGCTCCGAGGATGATCGTGCCGGCGGCGATCGCCAGGTGCGGGCGCCGCCGCGCGATCGCGATCACGAGGATCGCCGCGCTGCCGAGGGCGAGCGACGCGATGCTGATCGTGTCGAGGAGACGGCTCGTCGCGTTCAGGACCGCGGTGCGGTGCGTCCGGCCGTCGAGGGCTGCGTCGTCGATGCGCTGCCCCCAGTTCGTGTGCACCGCGACGACGTAGAGGAGCGCGAGCACCAGCACGCTCACGACGGCGAGGGAGAGCATCCGGACGGCTCGGCGGCGACCGAGCGCCGTCTCGCGAGTCACGCGCTCAGGAGCCCCGGTGGTCGGGCATCTCGCCGACCTTGTGCCCGTACATCTCTCCGAGGGGGTCGCTGATCAGCTCGACGCGCGCGCCGTCGGGATCACGGAAGTAGAGCGACGACCCGTCGACATGCGCGTACTCGACGCCCGCCTCGTCGAGCTTCGCCTTCAGGTGCTCCCACCGGTCCGGCGCCACGGAGATGGCGAGGTGGTGGAGCCCTCCGAGGACCTCCGCGTACGGCCCGAGATCGAGCCCGGGGAAGTCGAAGAACGCCAGGGCGTTGCCGTGGCCGATGTCGAAGAAGAAGTGGGTCGAGCCCTTGTAGTCACGGTTCTCGAAGAGGTCGGTGAGCGGGAACTCGAGCAGCTCCGCGTAGAACTCGATGGTCCGCTCGACATCGCCGGACAGCACGGCGACGTGATGCACGCCTCGCGCGCTGCTCTCCGGCCGGCGGTCTTCCGGCTGCAGCCACCGCTCGCGCAGCTCGTCGCGCCGCTGCTCGAGGGCTTCGCGCGTCGCAGCGTCGGGCTCGGGGCTCACCCGAGCGAGCCTATGCCCCCGCGGCGCGCCCGGAGTCCCCGGCGAGCATGCGCTCCAACATGGCTCGATGCGGGATCAGGTCGTCGATGTCGGCGGGCATCTCGGCCTCGCCGAAGTGCATGGCGCGGCGGCCGATCCTCGACATGATGATCGCGTGACGCGTCGAGGCGTACGCGTTGTAGAAGTCGAGGTCACGCGGCGCGTAGCCAGTCAGTGACTCGTACGTCGCGACGACGTCGTCGCAGCGGAGGAAGTCGGGCAACCCGGGCAGGCCGTAGGTCGTCGCCACGTCCTCGAAGAACGCGTGCAGCGTGATCAGCCACCCGACGTCGAGCTCCGCCGGCCCGAGCGACGCCATCTCCCAGTCGAGGACCGCGACGGGCGCGAAGTCGCGGTACAGCACGTTGCCGATGCGGGAGTCGCCCCACGACAGGACGGTCGGGCCCTCCTCGGCCGGCCAGTGGGCGTCGAGCCACTCGAAGGATCGCTCGATCAGCGGTGAACGACCGCCGTCGGCGACGACCCACTCGTAGTACTCCCGCTGCTCGTCGACGTGGCGGGTGAGGGGGCTCCGATCGCCGTCGGCACCCGGCAGGAAGGCGAAGCGCTCCTCCGGCCGATCGATCCGGTGCAGGCGGGCGAGCGCCGAAACCGTCGCGTCCTGCATCCGCCGCAGCTCGTCCGGCGACGCCTCGGTCACCCAGCTCACCATGTTGTAGGGGAGGATGTCGGGCGGCACGATGCCGTTGATCCGCTCCATCACGAAGAACGGCGAGCCGAGCACGCTCGGGTCACGCTCGCTCCAGAGCACCTTCGGGATCGGCACGTCGCAGTGCTCGCGCACGACGCGCATCGTCTGCGCCTGGCGATCGAGGTCGTACTCGGGGAAGACCGGCACGTTCGCCGGATCGGGGGCGATCCGCACCACGAGCGCGTGCTCGCGCCGCACCCCGTCGTCGTTCCACGATGCGTCGAGCAGCACCGTCTCGCTCGACATCCCGTTGGTGCTCGGTGCGTCGAGCGAGGTGACCGTGGGCTCGGCCCCGGCGGGCAGCGCCGTCGCGAGCCATGCCTCGAGGGCCCCGCGCGTCGCGTCGGGATCGCGGGTGGACGTCTGCGGGAGCCCGGCGAGCGGTTCGGGGACCGTGTCCCCGTCAGACGTCATGAGCCGAGATCTTCGCCGGTCGACGAGGGATCGACCAGCCCGACTCGTCGATCTCCGCTTCCAGGAGCGATCGCCGCAGCCGTTCGACGAGCGTCCCGAGGGTACGGCGGTCCGCCGGCGACCAGTCGGCGAGCGCCGCGTCGAAGTCGTGCAGGGCGACATCGCGGGCGCGGTCGAGCACGCGCCGCCCGGCCGGCGTGACGGCCAGCCAGGCGATCCGGCGATCCTCGGCATCCGCGGTGCGGGCCACGAACCCGAGGTCCTCCAGCGGGCGGACATGACGGCTCGCGGTCGACTGGTCGACCTGGAGCCTCCGCGCGACGTCCGACACGGCGACGGGTCCGTGACGCTCGATCACACGCAGCGCGAGCAGTCCGGCACCGGCGATGGGCTCCCCCACCGCCCGCACGATGCGTTCGTGCTGACGGGCGCTGCGCGCGCTCGCGGAGACGAGCGTGGTGAAGTCGTAGATCGCGACCAGGTCGGGGTCGAGCGCGACGTCGTCGCGGCTCACGACACCGAGGCGTCGTCGGCGAGCGATGCCGACATCCGCTCGACCGTCTCGATGTACTCCTGCACCATGTCGAAGATGACGTCGCGCGTCGGGCGCACCTGGTTCATCCGTCCGACGATCTGGCCGACCGGGAAGCCCGACAGCTCGCGGTTGCCCGCGCGCGTGATGCGGCGGCCCGCCTTGTTGAAGAGCAGCCCCTGGAGCGGCATCGGCAGCGGATCGGGGGTGTCTTCGCGCGCCCACGCGTCGGTCCAGTCGCTGCGCAGCTGACGGGCCGGCTTGCCCGTCATCGCGCGGGACCGCACCGTGTCGCGCGAGCTCGCCTCGAGGAACTTCTCGACGACGATCGGCTGCGTGTCGGCCTCGGCGACCGTCAGCCAGATCGAGCCGGTCCACGCGCCCTGCGCACCGAGCGCCATCGCCGCGGCCATCTGCCGTCCGCAGCCGATGCCACCGGCGGCGAGCACCACTGCCTGGTCGCCGACCGCGTCGACGACCTCGGGGATGAGGACCATCGTGCTGATCTCGCCGCAGTGACCACCGGCCTCGGTGCCCTGGGCGACGATCACGTCGACGCCCATGGCGACCTGGCGCTCGGCGTGGACCTTGCTCCCGCAGAGTCCGCCCACGAGGACGCCCGCGTCGTGCGCCTGCTTGATCACCTCGGGCGGGGGCGGGCCGAGCGCGTTGACGAGCATGCTCGCCTTGTGGGCGAGCGACACCTCGACCTGACCGGGACCCTCCTCGTCGACGTTGAGGCCGGCGGCCTTGGGCGTCGCGTTCTCGAGATCCTCGGGCAGCGGCGGTACGTGGTGCTCGGCGAGCAGCTCCTCGACGAACTCCTTGTGCTCGTCGGGGATCAGCGCGTCGAGGCTCGAGACGCTCGCCTCCGCGCCACCGCCCTTGCCGACATACTTCGCGGGCATGACGATGTCGACGCCGTAGGGCTTTCCGTCGATGTTGTCCTCGATCCACGACAGCTCGATCTCGAGCTCGTCAGGTGAGTACGCGAGCGCACCGAGCACGCCGTACCCGCCGGCGCGGCTGACGGCCGCGACGACGTCGCGGCAGTGCGAGAAGGCGAAGATCGGGAACTCGATCCCGAGCCGGTCACAGATGGGCGTACGCACGAGGCGGGCCTCCAGAAAGATGGTTGTAGACCTACAACCATATCCAGCCCCCCGGCCCCCTGGGCTTCTCGGCACGTTGACGCCGATGTGAGCGGCTTCAGCGTGCCGAGCACCTGCTGCCTCGGCTCTTCGGCACGTTCAGGGAGCTCTGGACTCTCTCAGCGTGCCCACAACCCGAGGTCAGGTGCTGGAGCTGACCATCCACATGGCGAAGTACTGGGCGCCGCCGCCGTAGGCATGACCGAGGGCGCGGCGGGCACCGTCGACCTGGTGCTCCCCCGCCATCCCCCGCACCTGCAGCGCGGCTTCCGCGAAGCGGACCATGCCCGATGCGCCGATCGGGTTCGACGACAGCACGCCGCCCGACGTGTTGACGGGCAGCGCGCCGCCGAGGCGCGTCACCCCGTCCTCGACGAGGCGCCAGCCCTCACCCTTGTCGGCGAAGCCGAGGCTCTCGAGCCACATCGGCTCGTACCAGCTGAACGGCACGTACATCTCGACCACGTCGATCTCACGACGCGGCTCGGTGATCCCGGCCTTCGCGTAGAGGTCTCGCACGCACATCGACGACGCCGCCGGGTTCACCATGTTGCGCCCGCCGAAGTTGTTCGCCTCGCTGCGCATCGCGGTCGCGTCGACCCATGCGACCGGGTTCGGTGCCGCTGCGGCCGCGCCCTCGCCGGCGAGCACGATCGCGCACGCGCCGTCGGACGACGGGCACGTCTCGCTGTACCGGATCGGGTCCCACAGCATCGGCGACTCGACCACCTGGTCGAAGGTCAGATCGGTCTGCTGGAGATGCGCGTACGGGTTGTTGAGCGCGTGCTGGCGATCCTTGAACGCGACGAGGCAGCCGACGAGCTCCGGCGCGCCGCTCATCGCCATGTAGCGGCGGATGATCGGCGCGAAGTAGCCACCCGCACCCGCGTTGATCGAGGTCTGGAAGCCCTGAGGCAACGACAGCGCCCACATCGCGTTCGACTCGCTCTGCTTCTCGAAGCCGAGCGCGAGCACGCGCTGGTGGAGTCCCGACTCGACGAGCGTCGACGCGACGATCGCAGTCGACCCGCCGACCGAGCCTGCGGTGTGCACGCGCAGCACCGGCTTGCCCACGCCACCCAGCGCTTCGGCGAGGATGAGCTCGGGCATCATCACGCCCTCGAAGAAGTCGGGTGCCTTGCCGATGACGACGGCGTCGATGTCGTCCCACTCGAGCCCCGCGTCCGCGAGCGCTCGCAGTGCCGCCTCCCGCACGAGCCCGGCCATCGACACGTCGCCGCGCGTCGACTGGTACTTGGTCTGTCCGACCCCGATGACGGCGCACCGCTCCTTGGCCACGATCAGCTCCCCTGCATGCAGCGCTTCGCGACGCCGGATGCCGACCGAATCGCGAACACCACCGCTACGCGCCTTCCATGACCGCGACGAGGTTCTGCTGGAGCCAGGGACCGCTCGTGGCATGCGCGACGACCCGGTCGGCCTCGCCGCGGTGGACGCGCGACGCGGCCTCGCCGATCCGCATCAGCCCCGCCCCCATCATCACGTGGCCGCAGAGGGAGCCGCCCGACGGGTTGATCCTCGTCGCTTCGGGGTCGAGCCCGAGCTCGGTCACCAGCAGCGACTCCTGGTGCGTGAACGGCGCGTCGAGCTCCGCGAGGTCGACCCGGTCGGCGCCGACCCCGGCCGCGCGGCCCGCCAGCTGCGCCGACAGCGCCCGCCGGGGATCACGCGCACCGAAGTGGTGCATGTCCATCCGGTGGTCGATGCCCCTGATCCATGCCGGCCGCTCACACACGCGCTCGGCGACCTCGCGCGTCGCCAGGATCACCGCCGCTCCACCGTCGGCCCGAGCCGGCACGTCGTGCGCGCGGAGCGGATCGTTCACGAAGGGCTCGGCGAGGAGCTCGGCGACGGTGCGCTGCCCCTTGCGCAGCGCGAGGGGGTTGGACTCGGCGTCGGCGAGCGACCGCGAGGCGATCGCCGCGAGGTCGCGCTCGGTGACGTCGCCGGCGTCGAGCATGAGCCGGGCCTGGAGCCCGGCGATCCCGAACGCGTCGGGTCCGAGTGGTGCGACCGCGTACGGGTCGAGCTGCGTCGCGAGCACGTCGCGCAGCGATCCGGGAGACGACTTGCCATAGCCGTAGACGAGCGCGGTCTTGGCCTCACCGAGCTGGAGCTTCACCCACGCCTCGTAGAGCGCCCAGGCGCCGTCCATCTCCACGTGCGACTCGACGATCGGTGGGACGGGTCGTGTCGCGTCGACGGTCATCACGAACGAGAAGGCCGCACCGGCGAGGAAGTCGGACGACCCGGAGCACGTGAAGTCGAGGTCGTCGGGCCCGAGCCCCGTCGCGGCGCGCACCTCTTCGATGACGGGCGCCATCATCTCGATCTCGTTGCCGTCGACGACCGGTTGCTGATGCGCCGCGTACGCGACGACGGCGATGTCGGTCACGCCCGGTCCTCCGCCGGAGCCGGGCGCCCCGGTGCGCCGATGATCTCGTACGAGGCGATCTCCACGTCGGGCTCCCCGGTCGGCGCCCAGTGGTGGATGTTGTCGGCGGTCTCCTCGAGCTCCGCGTCGGGCCGCCACACGGCTTTGACGCGCAAGCCGAGCCGCACGTCGCCGGCCGGGATGCCGGCCACGAGTCCGATGAACCCGACGCTCGCCCCGTCGAGCACGACCCACGCGCTCACGTACGGCAGCTCGAGATCGTCGCGCCCAGGAATCGGCACGCGGGTGATGCAGAACGACTCGACGTAGCCGGTGTCGGGCAGCTCGACGAGCTCGGTCGTCGGCAGTCCGGACGTCGGCGTGACGCCGCGCGGCGGCACGAACACCTGGCCCGTCGTCGGGCAGCGCTCGCCGAGGATGCGCTTCTCCTTGATCGCACGCAGGAACGACGCCATGTGATGCCCGGACGACGCGCGGTAGTCGAGCCGGAACGGCGTCCGCACGCTCTGCACCGGCTCGACACCCTGGAGCCGGTCGGGCAGCGAGACCGGCGGCGCGACGGGCGCGAGCGGATCAGCACTCACGATACGTCCTCCGGCTCGAAGCACTCGATGTCGCGGATGTGGCCCTCGCGCTCGGTGCGCCACACCGCCCTCACTCGCAACCCGGTCTGCAGCGCTTCGGCACCGTCGGCGCGCACGGCGTGCAGCATCGCGGTGTCGGCGCCGTCGAGACGGATGAGCGCCCACGCGTACGGCGAGTCGAAGGGCTGGCGGGCGCGAGGCTCGCCGTTCCAGCACCAGCTGATGACGACGCCGGCGTCGCCGACCTCGACGATCTCGGTGAGTGGTTCCGCCGTCGCGGGGTCGTACTCGCACGGCGGGACGAGCACCGTGCCGTCGGCCCGCTTGATCCCGACGATGAAGCCCTCGCGGAGGGCGGTCAGGAAGGCGCCGACGACCGGCCCCGTCGACCGGGTGAACGGGTACTCCAGCGTGACGTCGGCGTGGAGCACTCCCTCGTCCATGGCCCGGGGAGACTGCCCCATCGGGCCGCACGCGCTCAAACCGGGCCCCCCGACGCCCCCCCTTCGTGCGTTGACACCGCCCGCACTGGAGACGCCTGAGCGTTCCAACATCGGAGGGGGATCGGACGGACGGCGGGGCGACGGTCAATCGCGGTGCAGGCCCTCGAGGCGGGCCTTGGCTTCCTGGGCATGCGCCTCGGCCTCGCGCGCGGCGCGGCGTGCCTCCATCGCGGCGTACTGCACATCGCTCTGGTGCGAGCTCGCCTCCGCGAGGCCGTCCCGCGCGCGGGCCTGAGCCCGGTCGACCTCTTCGAGGTGCGCGAGCGCGCTCTGGGTCGCCAGGTCGGCACTCGTCACCACCGCGTCGGCCTCATCCGCCGCGGCTGCGAGCTCCTTCGCTGCGCTGCGCGCCTGCTCGAGCTCTCGCCGCGCCTTGTCGACCTCACGACGCGACGGCTTGCGCGGCTTCGCCTTCGGTGCTCCGGGGACGAACGCCGGGTCGAGTGGACCGAAGCCGGCGGGCGGCAGGAGCGGTTGCGTCAGCCGGCCGGCGCGCAGCTCGTCGGCGGCGTCGGCATCGAGCGTGGCCGCGTCGAGCGTGGCCGTCACCGGCTCGCGGTACTGCGCGGGCTTCGGGGCATGCCCGGCCAGCAACCGCAACCCCTCGTCGACGAGCGCGTCGAGCGTCTCCTGGCGCCGACGGGTCGCAGCCCGGAGGTCATCGGCGTCGCCGCCGCCGAGCGCACGCTGCTGAGCGGTCGCCACCTGCCCCGTGACCTCGAACAGCTCGGCGATCCCGTCGGGGTCGGTCCGGGCGAGCTGGTTGCACGTCCACGCCGCGAGGTGGGGGCGGCGTCGGCGCTTGATGTCGGCCGCGCGCTCCATGTCGCCCGCCGCGCGCAGCTCGCGCTCGAGCCGTGAACGCACGAGCACGAACTCCTCCGGCACGACGCCGTACAGCTCGTCGAGCGCGTCGTTCCGCTCGACGCTCACGTCACGGCGTCGTCGTGCGTGAGACCGGGCAGACCGTCGATGCTCCTCGCGTTCTTCTCGCGCTGGTACGCGGCGATGCCGTCGACGCCCTTGCGCCCGGCCCATTCGAGGAGCCGCGTCCGATCACCGACCAGCGTCATCTCGGGGACGCCGTAGCCGCACGAGTCGGCAATGCGGTCGAGCTCGACGACGATGACGGAGCGGGCTCCGTCGAGCGTCGGGAACACCGCGCTCAGCTCCTCGAAACGCGGGTCGGAGGCGAGCACCACCTCCCCGCGACCCATGAGCCGCACGATGCGCGGCGGGCCGTCGAAGGCACAGAACATGAGGGTGATGCGCCCGTTCTCACGGAGATGGGCGATCGTCTCCACGCCGCTGCCCGTGAGATCGAGGTAGGCGACGGTCGACGGGCCCAGCACGGCGAAGGTACCGGCGAGGCCCTTCGGCGACACGCTGACGTGCCCGTCGCCTCCGAGCGGCGCAGTGCCGGTGAAGAACACCGGCTGGCGGACGAGGAACGCGGCCAGTGCGTCGTCGACTGCGTCGTACGTGCGACCCATGAGCCGATGCTACGGCGGTGGTCGCCACGACCCTGCGGAGTTCGGCGGTCGCGAACGCTAGCTTCTCCGTCGCACATCACTCACTCAGAAGGACGTCCCCGATGCCCCGCCGACTCTCGCTGCTCGGACTGCTCGCGCTCGGACTGACCGTCGGCGTGACGGGTCCCGCCTTCGCCGGCACGGAGTCGGACGATGCCATCGCCGCGGACGCGGTGCTCACCGATGACGACGTCTCGACCTACGGGCTGACGGAGACGCGGTCGAGCGACAGCCCTCCGCCGAACGCGCCCGCGTGCAAGAAGATCCGGGCCGCCAACAAGGCGGCAGACCGGGCCGCGAACGCGGAGAGCGAGTTCGGCGACTCTGGAGGCACACGCGTCGGCGACAAGGTCATCGTCTTCTCCGGCGTGAAGGCCGCCAAGGCGCAGATCGCCGCGTACTCCGACGCCAAGGCGGCGAAGTGCCTCGAGACGACGATCAAGAAGAGCCTGGAGGAGAACCTCGAGCCTGGGAGCAGCTCCCGGTTCTCCGGGGAGAAGGTCGCACTCCCGCTCGGCGACGACGGCTTCGTGTACACGATCGGGATCGAGGTGACCGACCCTCAGGACTCGGTCTCGACCCTCTACCTCGAGGCCGGGCTGATCCGCGTGGGTCGTGGGGTCATCGAGATAAACACCTTCGCCTCGGAGGCGCCGTTCCCGGGCTCCGAGGATCTCGCCACGGTGCTGATCGACCGTCTGTCGGAGAGCCTCGGCGTCTGACGCTCGGGTCGAAGGCGCTGACGCCGGTGGGCCGCGAGAATCGAGCCGTGATCGTGCAGATCTACGGACTGACCGCGCCCGACGACATGCGCGCCATCGCGGGCTTGCACATCGATCATGTCGGCGTCGTCCTCGAGGAAGGTCACGGCACCTGGGATGCGGTCGATGACGACACGGCGCGAGCGATCGTCCGCGAGGTGCCGTCAGCGACCAAGGTCGTCGCGCTCTCGTTGCACACCGAACCCGAAGCCATCCTCGCAACCGCCGCGGTGCTCGCGCCGGCAGTCGTCCATCTCGCGCGTGCGGAGTCGATCGACTCGGCGGTGCTCGCGGAGCTGCGCCGGTGCCTGGCCCCGGTCGAGCTGATGACGACGGTCCCCGTGCGCGACGCGACGGCGATGGCCGAGGCCCGCCGCCTCGCGGCGGTGAGCGACTTCCTCCTCCTCGATACGGCGCATCCGGCGACGGGCGTCGTCGGCGCGACCGGCCACGTCCACGACTGGGCGCTCAGCCGCAGCGTCGTCGAGGCCGTCGACGTCCCGGTCGTCCTCGCCGGCGGACTGGGGCCCGAGAACGTGCGCGAGGCGATCGGGACGGTTCGGCCATGGGGCGTCGACTCCGAGACTCGGACCAGCCGCGACGACGACCGCCGCCGAAAGGACG
>JBBDWT010000101.1:21889-28441 GCA_040902705.1 Acidimicrobiia bacterium
CGTCTTGGCGCGAGAGCGTGGGTCCCTACGCCCAGCCGAACCTCGGACGGAGCATCCTCGGCCTCGCCACTTCGGTCGTGCCGTTCCTGGCGCTGTGGGTGGCGATGTACTTCTCGCTGCAGGTCTCCTACTTCCTGGTGCTGGCACTTGCCATCCCGGCGGCCGGGTTCCTGCTGCGGACCTACATCCTGTTCCACGACTGCGCGCACGGCTCGTTCCTCCCGGGACGGCGCGCGAACTTCTGGCTCGGTTCGACGCTCGGGCTGTTGGTGTTCACTCCGTTTGCGCGCTGGCGATACGAGCACGCCGTGCATCACGCAACCGCGGGCGACCTCGACCGTCGCTTCATCGGAGACGTGCCGACGTACACGGTCGCCGAGTACAAGGCCTGGAGGTGGCCGACGCGCCTCGCGTACCGGCTGTACCGCAGCCCGGCGGTGATGTTCGGCCTGGGCCCGATCTACGCCATGCTGCTCGAGCCGCGCTGGGCGGTCCCCTCGGCCGCGCCGCGGATCAAGCGAAGCGTCTGGGCCACCAACCTCGCGATCGCGCTCATCGTCGGCGGGTTGTGCCTGCTGATCGGGTGGCGTGACTTCCTGCTCGTCGAAGCACCGTTCGTCTTCCTCGCCGGCGGCAGCGGGATCTGGCTCTTCTACGTGCAGCATCAGTTCGACGACACCTACTGGAAGCGCACCCCCGAGTGGAGCTACGAGGACGCAGCGCTCCGGGGCAGCTCGTACCTGAAGCTGCCCAAGATCCTCCAGTTCTTCACGGGCAACATCGGCCTCCATCACGTCCACCACCTCAGCGCGAAGATCCCGAACTACAACCTCCAGCGGGCGCACGACAGCATCCCCATCCTCCAGCGGGTACCGAAGCTCTCGTTCCTCGACGGTCTGCGGGCGACGCGCCTCAAGCTGTGGGACGAGGACTCGGCCCGCATGGTGACCTGGCGGGACCTTCGACGCGGCCTCGCGCTGTCGGGGCGTTCGAGTCTCTGATCCGCGCCACCCGAGGTCGTTCGAGTCCGGCACCCTGCTGCTCACGTACCGCCGCTAGCCCTCCGCGCTAGCCCTTCGCGCGTTCGAGGCGCCGCTCTTCCCGTTCGACGATCCGGAACATCGCCTCGATCTCGCCCGGGTGCATGTTGCGGTCCTCGGACCTGACCTCCGCCACCGGACGCAGGAACGGGACGATCGCATCGCGGTCGAACTCGCCGATGACGAGGCCGGCGACGAGGGTCTGGAGCGGGCCCCCGAGGCGCGCCACCAGTCCCTGGTCGGACGTGTCGGACGCCGCGACGATCAGCCAGGTCTGCGCGAGGTCGGTCTCGGCCCGACCACGGGACGCGTTCGTCCAATCGATGAGCACGGGGCCGTCCGCGCCGTAGATCACGTTGAGCGGGTGGAGGTCGAGATGCACGACGCGGTCGCCTCCGTCAGGCAGCTGCGGCATCCATGCGGGCGCCTCGAGCGCGTGGACCTGGCGATGGAAGTCGGCGAGCACGTGCGTGTGGCGCCGCATCGCCCACGGCCGGCGCGCGAACGCGTCGACCATCGTCGGCCCGTCGATCCGGTCCATCACGATCTCCGTACCGCCGGCCCGCACCTCGTGGACCTCTGGTACCGGGAGCCCATGCGTCCGGACGTGCTCCATGACCCGTGCCTCGGCCTCGATGCTGCGCCCGTCCCGGGTCCGGCGCAGCACGAGGCCCGGACCGAACTCGTAGATGTCGGCGTCGCGCCCGTGCGCGATCAGCTCCCCCGGTTCCGCCACGTCGACAGCCTTCCAGACCGACACGCAGATGCACGCCCGCGACAGGCTCTCCATCCCCGGCACGGACGTCCGTCCGCTCAGGTCGCGGCGTTTCCGGCCGATGAGGCTCATCGACGAAAGGACAGCGCGTCGTGCCCAGAGAGACACCCGGACGCGAGTCGGCGGAAGCGGCCGCCGGTACGAACCGGCGCTCCTACTTCCGGGCCGCGATCGAGTGGCGGGGAACCTACCGACGCACGTCAGGCCCCGCGGACGAGCTGGCGACCTTCTGGGCGCTCGACCTGAGTGCGACGGGCGCTGCGCTCGAGCTGCACGGTGAGCTTCCTCGACTCGGCGAGCTGCTCGAGCTGCACTTCACGACCTCGACGCGCTTCCAGGTCGACGATCTCCGCCTCGTCGCCATCGTCGGCAATCGCCGTCGGCCGCCTCACCATCGCGTCGTGGGAGTGGCGTTCGAGACGCTCTCGCAGACCCAATCCGATCTTCTGAGCCGCGTCACGCTCACCGCCCAGCGCCACGAGATCCGCCAGCGTCGGCCCAGGTGACGGATCGCCTCGAAGCACATCCGTCCCGCGTCACGTCTGCACCGGTAACGTGCGTCGTCCGGCGACGGCAGGGTGGGGTGCGATGACCCGACAGATCTCGCGGCGCGAGGCGCTCAAGTACGGGCTGGGGACGGCCGCGGCGGTCGCGGTTCCGGCGCGGCTGCTCGGAGCGGGTCCGTCGACGAGGATCCGGCCCGCGCGCGCGGTCCGGCGCGTGGCGCAGCTGACCCAGCCGAAGGTCTTGTCGAGTGCCGACGGTGAGCTCTCGCTGACGCTGACCGCGCGCCGGGGCGTCGTCGACATGGGCGCGCCGCAACGGGTGAAGACCTACACCTACGACGGCATCGTGCCGGGCTCCACGTGGGAGGTGCACCCGGGCGACACGCTCAAGGTGCGTCTCGTGAACCACCTGCCCGAGCTGGAGGATCAACACCCCGATCTCGATCGTCCGCACGAGTGGACGAACACGAATCTCCATACGCACGGGCTGCACGTCTCGCCGGCTGGCAACGCTGACAACGTCTTCCTCGATCTCGCACCCGGCGCGGAGCAGCAGCACGAGATCGCGATCCCGGGCGATCATCCGGGCGGGTTCTTCTGGTATCACCCGCACCGCCACGGCGCAGTCACCCAGCAGGTGCGCGCCGGCATGGCCGGCGCGCTGATCGTGCGCGGCGCGATCGACGAGGTCGAGGAAGTGGCGGCGGCCAAGGAGAAGGTGCTCGTCCTCCAGGCGATCGAGCTCGGTGACGACTACCAGCTGCTCGACCCGATCCCGCACCCGACGACGGAGCAGGCGTTCTTCCCGCGCACGCAGGTGCTCTACACCGTCAACGGTGCGCTCACACCGACGATCAAGATGTACCCGGGCGAAGTGCAGCGGTGGCGCATGGTGAATGCCGCCGAGGGCAAGTTCATGTCGCTACGGCTCGAGCGCCACGACTTCCACGTGCTCGCCTGGGACGGTCTCACGCTCGCCGCGCCGGACGACGCCGAGATCCTGATGATGTCGGCCGGCAACCGGGTCGAGGCCTTGGTGCGCGCCGGGAAGCAGGGCAAGTACGACCTCGTGCTCACGCCGGGCTCGAGCCAGCGGCCCGACATCCCGGGGATGCCGGGGGCTCATCTGGCCGCGACGCCGTCCACCGGGCCAACGACGACGACCACGGCCGTGCCGCCCGAGTTCAAGACGCGGACGATCGCGACGATCGAGGTGACGGGCGACGGACCAGCGATGGGGTTGCCCACTGCGCTCCCTGCCTTCGATCCGCCGATCCTCCCGATCGCCAAGACGCGCGACTTCACGTACACGGTGCAGCGTGACCCCGACGACGAGTTCCTCTCGTTCGGCGTGGACGGTGTGCCGTTCGACGTTGCGCGCCCTCCGTATCAGATGAAGCTCGGGACGGCGGAGGAGTGGACGCTGACGAACGCGCACGACCACAAGCTCATGCGCCACGCCCACGCGTTCCACATCCACACGAACCCGTTCAAGGTGATCCGGGTGAACGGCGTCGACCTCGCGACTCCCCTGTGGCGCGACACCTACGTCCTCACGGGAGACACGGGTGACTCGTTCACCTTCCAATCGAACTTCGACGACTTCACCGGCAAGCTCGTCGAGCACTGTCATGTGCTCTCGCACGAGGACCTCGGCATGATGGAGTCACTCGAGATCATCACTTGATGGGTGTCGGTCCGCGAGATCGGCGTCCACGACCGCGAGGAGACCACCAGATGGGCCACGTCAGCCGCCGCGACTTCCTTCGCACGGGGAGCGCGGCTGCGCTCGGGATCGGCGTCTCGTCGGCCGTCGGAGGCTGGCTGACTGCCGCGCCCGCCCTCGGTGCACCGGGCGACGACACCAAAGCCATCAAGGACCTCGCGCGGCAGCTCAACGGTCCGCTCCTCCTTCCTGGTGACGCGGCGTACGACGCGGCGAGCGCGCCCGCGAACGGCCGCTATCGGATGGTCCGCCCCGCCGCCGTCGCGCAGTGCGCCGACGAGGCCGACGTCGTGACCTGCGTGAAGTGGTCGAGGAAGACCGGGGTTCCGCTCGTCGGTCGTGGTGGCGGCCACAGCTATGCGGGCTACTCCACGACACGCGGCCTGCTCGTCGACATCGGCCGCCTCAACTCGGTGACGATCGATGTAGCCAACGGCATCGCAATCGCGGGCGGGGCTGCGCTCAACCAGAACCTCTACGACGCGACGCACGACGGCCCGCTGTTCCTGCCGGGCGGCACCTGCCTGGGCGTCGGCGTCGGCGGACTCACGCTCGGCGGTGGCATCGGGTACAACACGCACTGGGCCGGCCTGACGTGTGATCACCTCACCGCGTCGGAGATCGTCACCGCCTCGGGCGAGCTGCTCCACATCGACGACCGTGAGCACAAGGACCTCTTCTGGGCGTGCCGCGGCGGCGCGGGTGGCAGCTTCGGCATCAACACCTCGTTCACCTTCGAGCTCCAGGAGGCCCCGCAGAGCAACGTCGGCTGGTACAAGTTCACGTGGACCGGTGCCGATGCCGCCGGTGCGGTCCTCGCCGCGTTCGACGAGATCCTCCAGTCCGCGCCAGCGGCGTTCAACGCAGTGGCGATGGCCCAGGCGACACCCGTCGGCGACGGTGGCCCCCGCGCCGCGATCGACGTGATGTCACGCGGTCAGTACATCGGGCCGCTCGCCGAGCTGGGCGACCTCGTGGCTCCGTTGCTCAGCGCCGCGGCACCCGCGACGCAGACGCTCCAGGAGCAGACGTTCTGGGACACCGCACGGATGATCGCCTCGCCCGAGCCCGAATCCCACTCGTTCGGCGACGTCTCCCGCTACGCCAACCGACCGATCCCGGCCCGGGCGGTCGAGCAGGTGGTCGATCTGCTCGCGGAGTGTCCGAGTCGCAGCGACGACGCGAACGGAGCGTTCTGGTCACTCGGTTGGGTCGGTGGTGACGTCGTGAGCTCGAAGCAGCGGACGGACACCGCGTACGTGCACCGTGATGCCACGACCTTGCTCCGCCCGACGACGGTGTGGCCGGACGACGCCCCGCCGTCGGTCGGCGATGACCTGAACGCATGGACCGACGACGTGATCGCAGTCCTCGACCCGCACACGCCTCGGGAGAGCTACCAGAACTTCCCGAACCGCAGCATCAAGGACTGGAAGCGTCAGTACTACGCGGAGAACTATCCGCGGCTCGTCGACGTCAAGACGAAGTTCGACCCCGACGACCTCTTCCGCAACAAGCAGAGCATCCCGCCGAAGCGCTGAGCGACGCCGACTCGGGTCACCCCCACTACGACTACGAGCAGCCGCTGGTGGCTCCGCACGACGGGCACGCGAAGCACGAGCCGGCGCGCTGCATGATGTCGCCGCAGACGTAGCAGAGCACGACCTCCGCGGTGTGCGCCGTCGGCGCGACACCCGTCGGCGGTGCCGGGGGTGCGCTCGCGACGCGCTCGTCGGACGGGGCGCGGTCGTCGGGCGGGAGCAACTCGTGGGCGGGCTGGTGCGGCGTCGCGGCCTCTTCCACCCCGGGGAGCGTCGGCTGGAGGCGCTCGCCGACGGTGAGCACGCCGAGCGCCTCGCGCTCCTCGAACGGGAGGTACTCGACCGCCAGCTTGCGGAAGACGTAGTCGACGAGGCTGCTGGCGATCCGGATGTCGGGGTCGTCGGTCATGCCGGCCGGCTCGAAGCGGCGATTCATGAACGTGCGCACGAACGACGCGAGCGGCACGCCGTACTGGAGGCCATGGCTCACCGAGATCGCGAACGAGTCCATGATGCCCGCGAGCGTCGAACCGGGCTTCGAGACGTGGAGCCACAGCTCACCCGGGCGACCGTCCTCGTACTCTGCGACCGTTGCGTAGCCCTTGGCGTCGGCCACGCGGAACGAGAACGTCTTCGAGTTGCGGGTGCGCGGCAGCTTCTGGCGGACGGGCTCCTGCACGATGACGGTCTCGACGATGCGCTCGACCTCGCGGTTCAGCGTGTCGCCGCCGCCGGCACCGTCGTCGGCTGCGGCCCCGTCCTTCTTCTGCGTCGAGAGCGGCTGACCCACCTTGCAGTTGTCGCGATAGATGGCGACGGCCTTCAGCCCGAGGTGCCACGACTCCGCGTACAACTGCTCGATGTCTTCGACGGTCGCCTCTTCGGGCATATTTACAGTTTTTGATATGGCTCCCGAAAGCCATGGCTGCGCCGCGCCCATCATCTTCACGTGACCCATGTAGTG
>JBBDWT010000102.1:0-4253 GCA_040902705.1 Acidimicrobiia bacterium
GGCTTCGGTGCCGGCGGTCGGCGGGACCGGGGGGACCGGGGAGACCGGGGAGACCGGGGAGGACGTCTGGGCCCCGGCGGGCGGCGCGGTCAGGAGCGTGCCGGCGACGAGCTCGCCGGCGAGGGCGGCGACGGCGATCGTGGTGGCGAGCGCCGCGCGCGGGCGGGGGGGTCGGGGGCGGACAGCGGTGCGAGTGTGGCTGCGGGGACGGGACACGGGGACCTCCTGACATCGGGCGCGGGTCGCGCCGGCTGGCGGACCCGATGACCCGACTCCTGCTCGTGCGTCACGCACGACCGGCGGCGGGATTCGCGGAGCAGCTCGACCCGGGCCTCGACGACGTCGGCGCGCACCAGGCCCGGGCCGCGGCCGACCGGCTCGAGGGTCGCGGCCCGCTCGCGATCCTCACCTCACCGCTGCGCCGGGCGGTCGAGACCGCGGCGCCACTGGCCGCGCGCTGGGGTGTCACGCCAGTGGTCGAGCCCGCGGTCGGGGAGATCCCGTCGCCGGCCGGTGGGCTCGCCGACCGCGGCGGGTGGCTGCGCGAGCTGCTCGCCGCGCGCTGGCCCGAGATCGAAGCCGAGCTCGGGGAGTGGCGCGAGCGGCTGCTCGCCACCGTCGGCGCGCTGGCGGAGGAGACCGTCGTGTTCACGCACTTCGTCGCGATCAGCACCGTCGTCGGCGCGGCGACCGGTGACGACCGGGTGGTCACCTGCTCGCCGACGCATACGTCGCTCACCGAGCTCGAGGTCGTCGGCGGCCGGCTCGAGCTGCGGGCCGCACCGGACTCAGGTCGCCCTGAGCGCCTCGATCCGGCGGGCTGACGCGCATCCATGCCTGATGCGAGGACTGGTGCTACGTTGCCGCGCGTTCCACGTTCGCCACATCGACTGAGACACACCACGGGGGTCGTCCGCTCATGGCGCTCGCGCTCGAGATCTTCGACAACTACGGGCTGAACTTCCTGGCCCGCTGGGCACACGTGCTCGCCGGCATCACCTGGATCGGGTTGCTGTACTACTTCAACTTCGTCCAGGTGCCTGCGTTCGCCGCGCTCGACGCCGGTGCCCGCAACCAGGCGGTCGACAAGCTCGCGTCGCGTGCCCTGTGGTGGTTCCGCTGGGCCGCCGCCGCGACGTTCCTGTTCGGTCTCCTCATCGGGCTGATCCCGGAGGCCAGCGACGGCAAGGGCGACTTCCTCACCGAGGGCTACTTCAAGAGCCCGGGCGGTGTCGCCATCGCGACCGGCATGCTGCTCGGCATCACGATGTTCCTCAACGTGTGGGGCGTCATCTGGCGCAACCAGAAGGTCGTGATCGCGAACGCGCGCAACGTGCTCGCCGGGGGCGCGGCCGATCCGAACGCCGCGGCAGCCGGACGCAAGGCCGCGCTCGCGTCGCGCCAGAACACGGTCTTCTCGTTCGCGATGCTGTTCTTCATGCTCGGTGCCGCGCACTTCGTCGGCCAGGGTGGCTACGACACGAGTGACAACCGCGCGATCTACTGGATCGTCACGCTCGTGCTGTGGCTCGTGCTCGAGCTCAACTGCCTCGGTGTCCTCGGGGGCACCGCCCAGAACGCGACCAACTGGATCTACGAGGACCACAAGCGCGCGATCGGCGCCGGCCTGGTCCTCGTCGTCGTCTGGTACGTCCTGTGGGAGCTGATCTTCTAGCTCACGCGCGCGCGGCCGGGGCTTCTCGGCACGTTCACGCCGACATCATCGGCTTCAGCGTGCCGAGAACACGGGTCGTGACCGTCAGTCGAGCAGCAGGCTCGCGAGGCGAGCCTTGTGCTCGGCCTCGGTGCCGAGCAGCTGCGCGTCGGTCTTCACCCGGCGCACGAAGAGGTGCATGTCGTGCTCCCACGTGTACCCGATGCCGCCGTGGATCTGGATGCCTTCCTTCGCCAGGAGGCGCTGGCAGTCGGCCGCCGCGATCTTCGCCGTCGACGACGCGGCGCGCCCGCGCTCGTCGCCCTCGGAGATCGCGAGCGCGGCGAAGTAGCCCGTCGCCCGGGCCCGCTCGAGTGCCACGAGCATGTCGGCGAGCTTGTGCTTGATCGCCTGGAACGATCCGATCGGCACGCCGAACTGCTCGCGCTGCTTCGCGTACTCGAGGGTCACGTCGAAGATCGTCTGGGACGTCCCGACGCTCTCGAGCGCGAGTGCGACGACCGCCTCGTCGAGCGCATCGCGGAGCGCCGAGGCTGTCGCGGGCCCGGGCTCGCCGAGTGCACGGTCGGTGTCGATCGCGACGTCGTCGAGGAGGACGGTGGCCAGGCCGCGGGTCGCGTCCATCGCGGCCCACGACTCGACGACGACATCGTTCGCGGGAACGACGAAGGCGCCGACGCCATCGTCCCCCGCCACGCCGTCGACGCGCGCGACGACGACGAGCTCGTCGGCGAGGTCCGCGCCGAGGACACCGGTCTTCCGGCCGGCGAGGGTCCAATGGCCGGCGGTGCGCGTCGCAGTCGTTGTCACGCGGGCGAGGTCGATGCCGTGGGCGCCTTCGCTCAGTGCGAGCGCGCCCGTGAGCGCACCCTCGGCGACCGGCGCGAGGAACCGCGCCTGCTGCTCGGCCGAGCCGACGGCGCGGACCGCGGGCACGAACTGGGTGAGCGTCGGGACGAACGGTCCGGGCGCGACGACACGGCCGAGCTCCTCGACCACCACCGCGAGCTCGACGGCGCCCCGCCCCAGACCACCGTGCGCTTCGGAGATCGTCAGCGCGGGCCAACCGAGCTCGCACATCTGCTTCCAGAGCCCGTCGGCGTCGGCGTCGCCCTCGACGATGCCGCGGACGAAGCTCATCGGGCACTCGCGGGTGAGCATGGCGCGCACCCCGTCGCGCAGCTCTTCCTGCTCCGCGGTGAACTCCAGCTCCATGTTCAGGCGCTCCCGGTCGCGGCGGACGTCGTGACGACCTCGGCGAGCGCGCGACGATCGATCTTCTCGCCGGCGGTGAGGGGGAGCGCATCGACGATCAGGACCGCCTCCGGCAGCTTGTAGCCCGCGAGGTGCTCGGTCGCGAACGCGCGCAGCTCCTCCAGCGTCGGCGGCGCGTGGCTCGCGTGGGGGACGACCACCGCCACGCCGATCTCACCCATCACGGCGTCGGGGCGCGGGACCACCGCGACCGCGCCGACCCCCGGATGCGTCGAGAGCACCGCCTCGACCTCGACCGGGTACACGTTGTAGCCGCCCCGCACGTACATCTCCTTCGAGCGGCCGACGAGGCGGAGGCGGCCCTGCTCGTCGATCCACCCGAGATCACCGGTCCGGACGAAGCCGTCGGCCGTGAAGGCGGCGCGGGAGGCCTCGTCGTCGCGCCAGTAGCCGGCCATCACGGCGGGGGAGCGGAGGCAGACGGCCCCGACCTCGCCGGCGGCGACCTCGCGGTCGTCGTCGTCGAGCAGCTCCAGCTCGACCGACGCGTGCGGCCGTCCGACGCTGACCACGGCGTCCTCGTCGGGATCGTCGAACGCGGTGCCGAGCCCGATGCCGGCTTCGGTGCACGAGTAGCGGGTCGCGAGGCGCGCGCCGAACCGGCGTCGGGCTTCGTCGGCCAGGCCGGGGGTGAGCGGACCACCGCCGACGACGATGTGCTTCACGCTCTCGAGGTCGAAGTCGTCGAAGTCGGGTTGACGCAACATCAGTGCGAGCTGTGTCGGGACGCCGGCGACGGTCGCCATCTGCTCGCGTGCGAGCAGCTCGAGCGCCGGGCGCGCGCGCCAGCGCGTCATGATGAACTGCGTCCCGCCACGGCGCAGGTTGCCGGCCAGCTTCGTCATGAAGCCGAGGTGCGCGAACGACGTGCCGGTGAAGCTCAGCGCACCCCCGCCCCAGGTGTCGCCGACGTCGGTCTGCGTGATGAACGCGAGCTGGCGGTTGCAGTAGGTCGCACCCTTGGGGGTCCCGGTCGTCCCCGACGTGAACACGATCGCCACCGGGCGGTCGGGGCGGTCGGGCAGTGGAGGTGGCACGGGCGCGTCGGGGACACGCAGCGGCGCCAGGAGGTCGTCTTCGGACGTGGCGGCGGCGATCTCGACGTGATCGAGGTCGTCGGGAGCGAGGCCGGGCGTGGCGAGGACGAGGCTCGGGGCCGCCCGCTCGATGACCACGGCTCGTTCGGCCGGGGTGAGGCGGTCGTTGACCCCTGCTGTCACCGCACCGAGCTTCGCGGCCGCGAGGTACGAGACCAGGTACTCGGGGCCGGGCGGGAGGACGAGCGCGACGACGGATCCCTCAC
>JBBDWT010000103.1:0-28353 GCA_040902705.1 Acidimicrobiia bacterium
AGGTTGCAGTTGCCGGTCCGCTCCCCGTAGCCGTTGATCGTGCCCTGCACCTGCACCGCTCCGCCGCGCACGCCCGCGAGCGCGTTCGCGACCCCGGTGCCAGCATCGTCGTGCAGGTGGAGCGCGACACCGAGGTCGCCGCCGTCCGGCGCGAAGTACGCAACCACCTCGCGCACGACCGCCTCGATCTCGTGCGGCAGCCCCCCGCCGTTGGTGTCGCACAGCACGAGCCGCGACGCGCCGGCCTCGGCGGCGGCCTCGAGCACGCGCAGCGAGAACTCGGGGTTGCGCTTGTAGCCATCGAAGAAGTGCTCGGCATCGAAAAACACGTCGAGGTCGTTGCCCCGCAGGTGCTCGATCGACTCGAACACCATCGCGACGCCCTCGTCGAGCGTCGTGCCGAGTGCCTCGAGCACGTGGTAATCGGACGCCTTCCCGACGATGCAGACGGTCGATGTTCCCGCCTCGACGAGGTACCGCAGCGTGTCGTCGGAGTCGACCTTTCCCTTGGGGCGCCGCGTGGAGCCGAAGGCGACGAGCGTGCTCGTGGTGAGCTCGAGCTCCGAGCGGGCACGCCGGAACATCTCGTCGTCCTTGGGGTTCGCGCCCGGCCACCCGGCTTCGATGAAGTCGACACCGAGCCAGTCGAGCTGCTCGGCGATGCGCAGCTTGTCGTCGACGGTGAGCGAGATGCCCTCGAGCTGTGACCCGTCGCGCAGCGTCGTGTCGTAGATCTCGATCTTCCGCTTCATCCCAGCCGGGTCGCTCCCTGAGGGCGGGGACACCCGAGCGCCGCGGTCAGGCATCGTTCGCGTACTCCAGCCAGTCCGCGTACTTCTCGACCTCACCGTGGATCGCGGCGAAGTACGCCTCCTGGATCTTGCGGGTGACCTCGCCCGGCTCGCCGACCACCCGGTCGTCGACCTCGCGGATCGGCACGATCTCCGCGGCGGTGCCGCAGAGGAACGCCTCCTCGGCGAGGTACAGGTCGGTGCGGAGCAGGGTCTCCTCGCGCACCTCGTACCCGAAGTCGCGTGCGATCGTCATCACCGAGTCGCGTGTGAGCCCTTCGAGCGCGCCCGCCGACAGCGGCGGTGTTCGCAGCACGCCGCCCTTCACGACGAAGACGTTCTCGCCTGTCGCCTCGGCGACGGAGCCGGCGGTGTTGAGCATGATCGCCTCGTCGTAGCCGGCGTGCAGCGCCTCGACCTTCGCGAGGCTCGAGTTGATGTAGATGCCGGTGCCCTTCGCCGCGACCGGGTTGACGTTGGGGTCCATGCGGCGCCAGCTCGAGATCTTCATGCGCACGCCGCGCTTGATCCCCTCGTCGCCGAGGTAGGTGCCCCAGGGCCACACCGCGATCGACACGTTGACCGTGCACGGCAGCGGGTTGAGGCCCATCTCGCCGTACCCGAGGTACGCGAGCGGGCGGATGTAACAGGAGTCGACCTCGTTGGCCCGCACCGTCTCCTTCGTCGCCTCGACGAGCTCCTCGACGGAGAACGGGATGTCCATGTGGACCAACATCGCCGAGTCGTGGAGGCGCCGCATGTGGTCGGTGAGGCGGAAGATCGCCGGGCCGCGCGACGTCGGGTACGCGCGGATCCCCTCGAACACGCCCGAGCCGTAGTGAAGCGTGTGTGTGAGCACGTGGACCTTCGCCTCGTCCCAATCGACGAGCTCCCCGTCCATCCAGATCTTGCTCGTCTTCTCGATCGGCATGTCCACTCCAGGTTCCGGTCACTGCGCTTCGGCGCAGCGAATCAGGGATCGCTTCTCAGGGTATGTCGTCAGCCTTCGACGATCCCGGCGATTGCGTCGCCGATCTCGCTCGTCGAGCCACCGATGCCGTCCGACCCCGCGACCGCGGCGCGCACCTGGACCGCGGCATCGTCCTCGCCGAGGAACTCCAGCATCATCGCCGCGGAGATCACCGCGGCCCGAGGGTCGGCCGTGCCGGTGCCCGCGATGTCGGGCGCCGATCCGTGGACCGGCTCGAAGAGCGACGGTCCGGTCCTGTCCGGGTTGAGGTTCGCCGACGCGGCGCGCCCGATCCCACCCGAGATCGCTCCGCCGAGGTCGGTGAGGATGTCGCCGAAGAGATTGTCGGTGACGATCACGTCGTAACGGCCGGGGTCCTGCACGAAGTAGATGCACGCGGCGTCGACGTGGTGGTACGCGGTCGCGACATCGGCGTACTCGGCCGCGACCTCGTGGAACGCGCGCTCCCACAGATCGCCGGCGAAGGTGAGCACGTTCGTCTTGTGCACCAGGGTGAGATGCGAGCGCTCCCGTGCCTGCGCCAGCTCGAACGCGAACCGCACGCACCGCTCGACACCGTGGCGGGTGTTGACCGAGCCCTGGGTCGCGACCTCGTGCGGGGTGTCCTTGCGGAGGAAGCCGCCTTCGCCCGCGTACGTGCCCTCGGTGTTCTCGCGGACGACGACCATGTCGACGCCGTCGTTGAGCGCGCTCGGCCCCGCGACGAACGGGCGGACGTTCGCATAGAGATCGAGCTCGAACCGCAGCTTCAGGAGCAGCCCCCGCTCGATGATGCCGGGCGGCACGTCGGGCGTGCCGACCGCGCCGAGCATCACCGCGTCGCAGCCCCGGATCACGTCGAGGTCGTCGTCGGGCAGGATCTCCCCGTCGCGCAGGTACCGCGCGCCGCCCAGGTCGAACGAGACCGGCGTGTAGTCGACGCCGGCCGCGTCGACGATCTTCATGGCCTCGGCCACGACCTCGGGGCCAATCCCGTCGCCGCCGATGATCCCGATCCGGTGGGTCACGCTGCTGCTTCCCTTCCCGTGTGACGGTGAGGTGGTGAAAGTGCTCCGGCAACGAAAAACCGCCCACCGAGGTGGACGGTCGAGAGCGAACGCCGGCAGTGCGGCGTTCGCTAGAGAATGACGACGATGTCGTGCGTGGGCGTGCCCCGGTGCTTCGTCATGGGCCGACAAGTGTCGCAGCCGCGTCAGGGCCGGTCAATCCGGTTCCCGCGGGTCGGGTCGCCCGTTGCGCGATCAGGACCCGGCGATCAGGACCCGGCGATCAGGACCCGGCGATCAAGATCACGACCAGGGCGGCGAGACCCCGCGACCTGGTGACGTGCCAGCCGCTCGCCGAGGAAGATCTGCGCGAGCGCGATCGTGCTCGCCGGGTACAGCGAGGTGATCACCGCGACGAGCGAGCAGCCCCTCACGGTTGGCCAGCAGGAACAGCACGTTCGCGCTTCTCGCCGAAGAACCGGCTGACCGGTCCCGGAGATGCGACCATCCGGAACGACTTGACGGTCCGTGGAACGCGACGCTTCCCTGGGCGGAGGCAGCACGGCTCTCCGGTACGATCGTCGTCGTGGACAACGAGACGCACCTTTCGCCCGAGGCGCGCGATCGGCTCGCCGAGGAGTATGCGTTTCGCAGCGGGGAGCGGCGGTCCGAGATCTCCCAGTGGATCGAGCGCGCGCGCGAGCACGGCGACATCCGGGAGAACGCCGACTACGACGCCGCCAAGAACGAGCAGGGCCTCAACGAGGCCCGGATCCGCCACCTCGACCAGATGCTGAAGGAGGCGGTGATCGTCGAGGACACCGGCACGGGCGCCGTGCAGCCCGGCAGCGTCGTGGAGATCCGGATGGACGGCGACGCGGGCACGACGACCTATCTCGTGGGCTCGATCGAGGAGCGCCACGAGACCTACGACGTCCTCTCCCCTTCTTCACCACTCGGGAAGGTGCTCATCGGCCGGGTCGTCGGTGACAAGGTCGACTACAAGGGCCCGAAGCGCAGCTTCGAGGTCGAGGTCGTGAGCGTGGCATCGCGGGAAGGCTGAGGCCGCGGGGGCCTCACCCCATGCTGGGCTCCGAGTTCGATGCGGTGCTCGACGAAGCGCGGGCCGGCTCGTCCGTCGCGCTCGGGGCGATCTACCGCGACCTGTTCCCCTCGGTGCTCGCGTACCTGCGCCTCCGCGCACCGTCCGAAGCCGAAGATCTGGCGTCCGAGGTGTTCCTCGGCGTCGCGACCGGGCTGGCCCGGTTCAGCGGTGACGAATCCGGGTTCCGAGCCTGGGTCTTCACGATCGCGCGGCGACGGGCGATCGACGCCGGGCGCCGGCGCGCCCGGCGCGCGACCGACGTCGTCCCTGCGGAGGTCTTCGAGAGCCTCCCGAGCCGTGACGACACGGCCGAGGAAGCGACCGGTCGGCTGCACAGCACCGCCGCGCTCGAGCTCGTGCGGCGCCTCCCGGCAAGCCAGGCCGAGGTCCTCCTGCTGCGCGTGGTCGCGGGTCTGAGCGTCGACGAGACCGCACAGGCCCTCGGACGTCGTCCGGGCACGGTGCGGGTGACACAGCACCGGGCGCTCCGACGGCTCGCCCGGCTGCTCGATCGTGCCGACCCTGCGTCCGCCTCGCGCGGTGAAGGCCCCGACGACGACCCCGACCACGACCACCCCGACCACGACGACCCCGACCACGACGATTCGGTGTAACGCGATGGCCCGGTTGAACGATGAAGACGTCGTGGTGCGCAGAGCGAGGCTCGGCCGCGACGCGGTCGATGCCCTCCTCGACGACGCGAGCTCGGGCAGCGGCCGCTCACGCCCGGTCGCGGCTCCTGACGGCTACGAGCGCCTGGCCGAGCTGCTCGGCCAGCTCCGGCTCCGCCGCGATCGGGTGCAGCCCGACGAGGCGCTCGTCACCCGAATGCAGGTGGCCGTCCTCGATGCACCGGGACCCGCCACGCTCTCCGTGGCTCGTCGACCCGGTCGCCAGCGTGTCGTCGTCGTCGCTCTTGCGTCGGTCAGTGCGCTCGCGCTCCTCGGCGGCCTCGGTGTCGCGAACGCGCTCCCGCGACCGCTCCAAGCCGCGGTGTCCGACGTCCTCGACCAGTTCGGGATCGACGCCCCGAGCCCGAACGCCGATCCCCCGTTGGGTCCCGCGGTCCTGACGGACGATGCACCCATCTCGTCCCCCGATGCCGACAGCAGCACCATCCCGACGCCGGGCGCTTCCACGAGCGGCGCACCGACGACCGGCACCCCCGACGACGCCTCGGGGGAGAACGCCGGCGCGCCGTCGACCGCCGCGCCCACGACCCCGCCGACCGCCGCGGCACCGGCACCAGCCGCCGCGCCCCCGTCGCCGAGCTCGGACGGAGGCAACGACGACCACGGGAACGGGAACGGCCACGGGAACGACCACGGGAACGGGAACGGCAACGGCGGGCGAGGTCGCGACTGAGCCCGCTGAAGGTGAGCGATCCGAAATACCTTTGCGAACATGCGCGTGCTCGGGGTCGACGGTGCAAAGGGCGGGTGGGTCGTCGTCGCGCTCGAGGATGGCCGCTTCGTGGGCAGCACCTTCGCGGAGAGCTTCTCGGAAGTGCTCGCCGACGACGCTGCGGTCATCGGCGTCGACATCCCGCTCGGGGAAGTGTTGCCCGGTCGGCGAAGAGCAGAGGCCTTGGCGCGGACCTGGATCACCCCGCGCCACAGCTCGGTGTTCACACCGCCACCGCTTGCTGCCGGCGACGCAGCAACGTACGAGATCGCGAAGTCGATCGCGCACGAGCTGACGGGGAAGAAGATCACGCAGCAAGCGTGGAACCTGCTGCCGAAGGTGCTGGAGGTCACACCGCACTGGCAAGCCGACTCGGAGCGCATCCGTGAGGTGCATCCCGAGTGCGCATTCCGAGCGATGTGCGGCGGCCCGTTGCACACGAAGAAGAAGGACTGGAGTGGCCTCGTGCAGCGGCTTCGTGCGCTGCGCGACCACGGAATCGACCTGGTCGACCCGTCGCACTCGGTTGCCGGCGCGCGCCCCGACGATGTCGTCGACGCGGCCGCAGTCGCGTGGTCGGCGCACCGCGTCGCGACCGGCCGAGCCGCGAGCCTCCCTGATCCTCCCGAGCGCGATGCGGACGGCCGCGCCGTCGCGATCTGGTACTAACCCGCACGCCGACCACGACCCGCACGGGAGGAACGGGTGCGAGAGGCGGGCACGGGCCGTGCGAGAATCAACGACGTGGGAAGAACGCTCTCCGACAAGGTGTGGGACCGGCACGTCGTCAGGCGCGTCGAGGGCGAGCCCGACCTCCTCTACATCGACCTGCACCTGATCCACGAGGTCACGTCACCGCAGGCCTTCGACGGGCTCCGGATGAACGGCCGGACCGTCCGCCGGCCCGACCTCACCGTCGCGACGATGGACCACAACGTCCCGACGTCGGGCATCGACCAGCCGATCGCCGACCCGATCTCCGCGAAGCAGATGCAGGTGCTCCGTGAGAACTGCGAGGAGTTCGGCATCCGCCTCTACTCCATGGGCGATGCCGACCAGGGCATCGTGCACGTGATCGGCCCCGAGCAGGGCCTCACGCTGCCGGGCATGACCATCGTGTGCGGCGACTCGCACACGTCCACGCACGGCGCGTTCGGCGCGCTGGCGTTCGGCATCGGCACCAGCGAGGTGGAGCACGTCCTCGCGACCCAGACGCTCCCGCAGGCCCGACCGGGCACGATGTCGGTGACGGTCGAAGGCGACCTGCCCGCCGGCGTCGCCGCGAAGGACATCGTGCTGTCGATCATCGCCCGCATCGGCACCGGGGGTGGGATCGGCTCGATCATCGAGTACCGGGGCTCGGCCATCCGCGCCCTCTCGATGGAGGGCCGCATGACCGTCTGCAACATGTCGATCGAGGCGGGAGCCCGCGCCGGGCTGGTGGCGCCCGACGACACCACGTTCGCCTACCTCGAGGGCCGCCCGTTCGCGCCCACCGGCAGGGCGTGGGAGCAGGCGCTCGACGACTGGCGCAGCCTCTCCACCGACAACGACACCGGGTTCGGCATCGAGGTCGAGCTCGACGCCGCCTCCCTGCGGCCGTCGGTCAGCTGGGGCACCAACCCAGCCCAGACGGTGACGATCGACGACGTCGTGCCCGACCCGTCCTCCTTCCCCGACCCCTCGCTCCGCGACTCGGCGACGCACGCGCTCCGCTACATGGGCCTGAAGGCCGGCACGCCGATCCGCGACATCACCGTCGACACGGTCTTCATCGGCTCCTGCACGAACGGGCGGCTCGAAGACCTGCGCGCCGCCGCCGAGGTGGCCCGCGGCCGCAAGGTGCGCGACGGGATCCGCACGCTCGTCGTCCCCGGGTCGATGAGGGTCAAGGCCGAGGCCGAGGCGGAAGGGCTCGACCGGATCTTCGAGGACGCCGGCTTCGACTGGCGCGAGGCCGGGTGCTCGATGTGCCTCGCGATGAACCCCGACAAGCTGACGGCGGGCGAGCGCTCGGCGTCGACCTCGAACCGCAACTTCGAAGGCCGCCAGGGCAAGGGCGGGCGCACCCACCTCGTGTCCCCGGCGGTCGCCGCGGCGACCGCCATCGCCGGCCACTTCGCGGCGCCCGAAGACCTCGACTGATGGCCGGCGAGGCGAGCTGCGCGCCAGCGAGCGAACGACCGCGGTGCACGTATCGTGCGCCGCAGAGAGCGAGCGAGGAGACCTGATGGACGCGGTGCAGGAGATCGTCGGGCGCGGTGTGCCGCTCAACCGCTCCGACGTCGACACGGATCAGATCATCCCGAGCGACTGGCTCAAGCGCGTCGAGCGCACCGGGTTCGGCGAAGGGCTGTTCTCGGAGTGGCGCGAGAGCAGCGACTTCGTGCTGAACCGCGCCGAGTACCAGGGCGACGACGTCCGCGTGCTCGTCGCCGGTCCCAACTTCGGGACGGGCTCATCGCGCGAGCACGCGCCGTGGGCGCTGGAGGACTACGGCTTCGAAGCCGTGATCTCGTCGCGCTTCGCCGACATCTTCCGCAACAACTGCCTGAAGATCGGCTTGGTTCCCGTCGAGCTACCGCAAGCGGTGGTCGACCGCCTCATGGCGGCGCTGGAGGACGACCCCTCGCTGGAGCTCGTCGTCGACGTCGTCGACCGTCGCGTAGCCGTCCCGGCGCTCGACATCGACGAGCCGTTCGCGCTCGACGACTTCCACCACCACCGCCTCGTGCACGGGCTCGACGACATCGCCCTCACGCTGCAGCAGGACGAGGACATCTCGGCGTACGAGGCCGGCCGAGCCGCGTGGCTCCCGCGCTCCTCGCCGCAGCCCGCCTGACGACCCTTCACTCCTAGCGGTCGGTCACGCCGCGGGCTTGACCCCTGCGATCAGCGCCATCTCGCGCCACTTCCAGTGACAATCGACGTGCTCAAAGCCGAGGTCGCGCAGCCACTGGAGCTGCGTCTCGACGGGCACGAGCTTGTTCGACGGGTCGTCCTCGGCGAGCGACTTGCCGATCGCGATCAGGAACGCCTCGTGGAGCTCCGGAGTCGGCGACGCGACGTGCTCCAGGTTGCAGAACACGCCACCGGCTTCGAGGTGATCGAAGACCTCGGCGTACAGCGCACGCTTGCGCTCGTCGACGACGTGATGGATCGCGAACGCGGAGACGACGGCATCGAACGACCCCCAGTCGGCTGGCAGCGGCTCGTCGAGATCGTGCTCGACCACCGTCACCCGCGCGACCTCACCGAACCGGTCGCGGGCACGACCCAGCATCTCCGCGGAGAAGTCGCACGCGACCCCCTCCGCATCGGGGAACGCGCTCGTGACGCGGGCCATCACCTCACCATCACCGCAGCCGAGGTCGAGGACGCGCGCCACCGCGGGCGGCAGCGCCTCGAGCAGCGCCGCGTAGCCCTCCTGGCGATGAGGGAGGAGCTTGCGGTCCTCGAGGTACCGGGTCGCGTGGGCCGCCTCGCTCCAGAGGTTGACCTCCTGCACGGCGTCGCTCTCTGCGGACGGGGATACCCCGCCCGCGGCCATTCGCTCCGCAATCCGTGTGACGTGCGGCGCTCGCTCCGCCGTCATGGCCCTACGGTCCGCTCTCGCACCTCGCCGCGCTCGCGGAGGCGCACGATCTTGTTCACCGCGCTCAGGTAGGCCCGCGCCGATGCCTCGACGACGTCGGTCGCCAACCCCCGACCCGACGCCTTGTATCCCTCGGCGTCGAGCTGCACCACGACGTCACCCAACGCGTCGCCACCCTTGGTCACGGACGAGACCTTGAAGTCGAGCACCGTGCCCGACACGCCGGTGGCCCCGGCGACGGCGGCGATCGCCGCGTCGATCATCCCGTTGCCCTCGGCCTGGGCTTCGATCTTCTTGTCACCATCGGTGAGCACGACCTGCGCCGTCGGCGTGCTCCGAGTGCCGCCATGGAGGTCGAGGCTCACGATCGAGAACCGGTGCACGGCACCGGTCCCCAGCTCCTCGGCGACGATCGCCTCGAGGTCGGCCTCCGTGATCTCCACCTTGCGGTCGGCCAGCTCCTTGAACCGGACGAACGCCTGGTTCAGCGCGTCGCCCTGCACGTGCAGGCCCATCTTCTCCAGGGTGTCGGCGAACGCGTGCCGCCCAGAGTGCTTGCCCAGCACGATCTGCGCGGCCTCCTGACCGACGTCGGCCGCATCGATGATCTCGTACGTCTCGCGGTCCTCCAGCACGCCGTGCTGATGGATCCCCGCCTCGTGGGCGAACGCGTTCCGTCCGACGACGGCCTTGTTGTACTGCACGGGGTATCCGGTCAGCCGCGAGACCAGGCGCGACGTGCGGGCCAGCTCCTCGGTGCGCACGCCCGTCTCGACGTAGCCGAAGTAGTCGCGACGCGTCTTGATCGCCATCACGATCTCCTCGAGTGCGGCGTTGCCCGCGCGTTCGCCGAGGCCGTTGATCGCGCACTCGACCTGTCGCGCCCCGGCCGCGACGCCGGCGAGGGAGTTGGCGACCGCCAGCCCGAGGTCGTTGTGGCAGTGCGTCGACACGACGTAGTCGCCCTTCACCGTTGCGATGATGTGGGCGATCATGGCGCCGAAGTCTTCGGGGACGCCGAAGCCGACCGTGTCGGGGATGTTCAGCGTCGTCGCGCCGTTGTCGACGGCCAGCTGGAGCACGTCGCACATGAAGTCGATCTCGGACCGACTTCCGTCTTCAGGGGAGAACTCGACATCGGGCGTGTAGCCCGCGGCCCTCGCCACGCCCGCGACGACCTCTGCCTTGACCTGGTCCTCGGTCATCCGCAGCTTCTTCTTCATGTGGATGGGTGACGTCGCGATGAAGACGTGGATTCGGGGATGCTCCGCGTGGCGGACGGCCTCCCACGCGCGGTCGATGTCCTTGAAGCCGGTGCGCGACAGCGCGGCGATGACCGGCCCGCGCACCGCCTTGGCGATGGCCTCCACCGACTCGAAGTCGCCGTCGCTGGCGATCGGGAACCCGGCCTCGATGATGTCGACCTCCAGACGAGCGAGCTGCTCTGCGATCTCGAGCTTCTCCACCACGTCGAGGGAGATCCCAGGCGACTGCTCGCCGTCGCGCAGCGTCGTGTCGAAGATCCGAACCTGGTGATCGCTCATGGTGTGCCTGCTCTCGCTGGTGTCGTTTCGAGATGACGGTTTTCGGGCAACGAAAAGCCTCCCCGGCCCGAAGGCACGAGGAGGCAACCGCGAGCACCGGTGGGGTGCTCGCGCTACGTAAGAAGGAGGCTCGTGGTGGGAGTGCGCAGTTCCTTCGTCATGGCCCGTTCATCTTCGCGGTTCGTACGGCTCGAGGCAAGTCATCTCTTCGCGACTCGCCGAGCGCGAGACTCGACGTGATGGCGAAGCGCAGATGGGTGAGGCGAACACTCGGGCTCGGCCTGCTCGCCGGCGCGGCCTACGCCGTGTGGCGGGCGATCGAGGCGAACCGGTCGCCGACCAGCGCGGAATGGGAGCCCCAGCCCTTCCCGTTCCCGCCGCAGCCGCGGAGCGACCTGCGGCCCGAGAAGGCACCCGGCGCGGGAGCGGAGCGACGGGCTGTCGCGGCACCGGCCGACACGGCCGCCGGGGAGCAGCGTTTCGTGGAGCCGACCGAAGGTGCGTGCCCGGCGACACACCCGGTCAAGGCGAAGCTCTCGAGCAAGATCTTCCACGTGCCCGGCGGACTCAGCTACGAGCGCACCGTCCCCGACCGCTGCTACGTCGACGCCGCTGCCGCTGAAGCCGAAGGGTTCCGCGCCGCGAAGCGGTAGGCCACCCGGGCCTCGCTCGACGCCGTCACCGATGCGCGCGATCGGAGACTCAGGTGCTCGGTCGCATCGGCGCCGCCGGGGGCGCGAGAATCCCGGCGACGAACAGGCGCTTCTCCCGCGACCGGGCACCGCTCACCAGCGACACCGCACGGGGGCGTACGCCGAAGAGCTCGGCGACGAAGCGCCGCACCTGCTCGTTGGCCTTGCCGTCCACCGGAGGCGCCCCGATGCGGACCCGGAGCTGTGCTCCGGTGGCATCGATCACCTCGTTGCGCCGCGCGCCGGGCGTCACCCGCACCGACACCGTGATCCCACCGTCGCCGGCGGACCACCAGGTCGGGGCATCAGGTCGGGGCATCAGGTGATGTCGACACGCGGTCCGGCCACCACGACGTGGCCCTCGACGTCGTGCAGCACGACCATCGGTTGGGATCGCATCATCATGTCGGAGTCTCCGAACGGCACCGACGCCAGCTCAGGACGACGTGATCAGTCGAGCTCGATCGCCTCGGCTTCGATGATGCCGTCGACCGCGAGCAGGCTGTCGACGACCTCGGTCGGGACGGGCGAGTACGTCGAGAGCACCATGAGCGCGGCCTCGCCCTCGTCGTTGGTCCCGACGTCCATGTCGGCGATGTTCACACCCGCCTCGCCCAGCAACGTGCCGACGCGCCCGATCATGCCGGGCGTGTCGGCGTTGCGGACGACGAGCATGTGGCTCGACGGCGGGACGTCGACGCTGTGGCCGTTGATCCGCACGATGCGCGGCCGCGCTTGCATGCCGAGCAGCGTGCCCGCGACCTCGACGGTGCGGTCACCCACCTGCCCGCGCAGGCTCACGAGGTTGACGAAGTCGGCCGTCGCGGTCGCCGTGGTCTCGCGCACCTCGAGGCCGCGCGCCTTGGCGATCTGCGGGGCGTTCACGAAGGAGACCGGCTCGTCGACCACGGCGCCGAGCGCGCCCTTGAGGATCGCGAGCGTGAGCACGCGGCAGTCGTAGTCGCCGATCTCGCCCTCGTACTCGACTTCGAGCGACGACGCCGCGCTCCCGGCGAGCACGATGTAGAGGCGTCCCAGCCGCTCGGCGAGCGGGAGGAACGGCTGCACCGTGGCGTTCGCCTCCTTGGCGGCGACGTTCACGGCGTACGGCACGAACTCGCCGCGCAGGGCAAGGATCACCTGCTCGGCGATGGTCTGACCGGCCTTGTCCTGCGCCTCCCCCGTCGACGCCCCGAGGTGCGGGGTGACGACGACGTTGTCGAGCTCGAACAGGGGAGACTCGGTGGTGGGCTCGTGCTCGAACACGTCGAGCGCGGCACCTGCGATCCGGCCCTCGCGCACGGCGTCGGCGAGCGCGGCTTCGTCGATGATCCCGCCGCGGGCGGTGTTCACGATCCGCAGGGTGGGCTTGGCGTGCGTCAGCAGCTCGGCTCCGATGAGGCCCAGCGTCTCCGGCGTCTTCGGGAGGTGGACCGTCGCGAAATCGGCCTGGCGGACGAGCTCCTCGAGGTCGGGCACCAGGCGGACACCGAGCTGGCGGGCGCGGTCCTCGCTCACGTATGGGTCGTACGCGATGAGCTGCATGCCGAACGCGAGGAGACGCTGCGCGACGAGCAGCCCGACACGCCCGAGGCCGATGATGCCGAGCGTCTTGCCGTGGAGCTCGACGCCCTCCCACCGCGACCGGTTCCACTCCCCCGCCTTGAGGTCGGCATCGGCACGCGTCACGTTGCGCGCCTGGGCGAGGAGCAGCGCGATGGTGTGCTCGGCCGCGGAGAGGATGTTCGACTGCGGCGCGTTCACGACCATCACGCCGAGCTGCGTCGCGGCCTCGACATCGACGTTGTCGAGCCCGATGCCCGCCCGGCCGACGACGACGAGGTCCGAGCCGGCCTCGAGCACCTCAGCAGTCACCTGCGTCGCGGAGCGGATCACCAGCGCGGCCGCGCCCGGCACGGCCTCGAGCAGCTCGTCGGGGGTGAGGCCGAGCCGTTCGTCGACCTCGAGTCCCGCAGCCCGCATCGCATCGAGGCCGCGCGGGGCCAGACGCTCGGAGACGAGGACGCGCGGGCTCACGCGTTCGAGGGTAGCGGTCGCCGGACCGCGATCCGGTGTCCGAAAATGGTCGCCGCGACCTGCGTCACAGCCGGTCGGCGACGAGGCCGGCGAGCTCCACTGCTTGCTCGCGGATCGCGACGGGATCCTCCGTGCCGCGCCCGTCGAGGTTCTGCACGTAGACGAGGCGACCCTCGCGGAGCATGTAGACGGCCCCGATCGGAACGGCGTAGAACGCGCGCTTCCCGAGCCCGGTCACGCGCTCGCGGGCCGCCCCGCGGTACGTGGCACGCGCCATGGCGTACCCGCGCCGCATCTCGTCCTTGTCGCCCCGCGCGAGGTACACCGCGACGAACCGGGCATCGCCCGACCCATCGACGGTCCAGTAGCAGAGCGACGCGCCGACCGGCGAGTCCGCGGGGAGCGTGCGCATCACCGGCGACCCGAGCACGCGCTCGACTTCGCTCCCGCGCAGCAGGGAGCACGACGGCTCCCGGGCGCGGACCGTCGCAGCACTCACCGGCGCGGCGACCACCGCGAACACCGCGACCACCGCGACCAGCGCGAGCCCGGCCCCGCGCCGCCGGTTCATCCGCCGAGGAGCGCCGCGATCCGAGTCACGCCCTCGACGAGATCGTCGTCGCCCAACGCGAAGGAGAGACGCGCGTAGCCGGGAGCGCCGAACGCCTCGCCGGGCACGATCGCGACCTTGGCCTCCTCGAGGATGAGCTCGGAGAGATCGAGCGAGGTCGTCGGGGTCCGGCCCCGGATCGAGCGACCGAGGACGTCGGCGAAGGACGGGAAACAGTAGAACGCGCCCTGCGGCTCGATGCAGTGCACACCGGGGATGGCCGAGAGCATCTCGTGCATCAGCGCGCCTCGGCGCTCGAACGCCCGCCGCATCTCGCCGACCGCCGCGAGGTCGCCGGTCAGTGCGGCGAGGGCCGCATGCTGTGACACGTTGGCGACGTTCGAGGTCGAGTGCGACTGGAGGTTGATCGCGGCGGCAACGACGTCGCGGGGGCCGATCATCCACCCGACGCGCCATCCGGTCATCGCGTAGGTCTTCGCCACGCCGTTCACGACGATGCACGACTCCGCGATCTCGGGCGCGACGACGGGCATCGACGAGAAGGCGTGCGCACCGAACGTGAGGTGCTCGTAGATCTCGTCGGTCACCACGAAGATGCCGCGCTCGGCGGCCCAGTGGCCGATCGCCGCGACCTCCTCGGGCGGGTAGACGACGCCCGTCGGGTTGCTCGGCGAGCAGAACAGGAGCGCCTTCGTCCGCGCGGTGCGGGCCGCTTCGAGCTGTTCGACCGAGACGCGAAAGCCCGTCGCTTCGTCGGTAGGCAGGGGAACCGGGACGCCGTCGGCCAGGGCGATCGATTCCGGGTAGGTCGTCCAGTACGGGGCCGGGAGCAGCACCTCGTCGCCCGGGTCGAGCAAGACCTGGAACGTGTTGTAGACGGCCTGCTTGCCGCCGTTCGTGACGAGCACCTGGCTCGCGGCGCAGTCGAGACCGGAGTCGCGGGCAGTCTTCGCCGCGATCGCCTCGCGCAGCGCCGGGAGCCCGGCGGCCGGTGTGTAGTGATGACTCGACGGGTCGCTGCACGCCCTGATCGCGGCCTGCACGATGTGCTCGGGGGTCGCGAAGTCGGGCTCTCCGGCGCCGAAGCCGATGACGTCCTCGCCCGCGGCGCGCAGCGCCTTCGCCTTGGCGTCGACGGCGAGCGTGGCCGACTCGGTGATCGCGGAGATGCGCCGGGAGATGCGCAACCGCTCGGAGATGCGGTTCACGTCACCATCCTCGCACGCGCGCCCGAGCCGCCCGATTCGATTGCGCGCCGATCAAGCAGAGACGACCTCGGCCTCGTCGCTCGGCACCCACGCGTGGAGGTCGGCGAGGCGCGGATCGTTGGAGAAGACCTCGACGATCGGGATGGCGAGACCGAGGCGGCGCTGCACGGTGCGCACGTGGTTCTCCTCGTTCCACCGCATGAGGGTGACGGCGACGCCACCCTCACCCGCCCGGGCGGTGCGGCCCGAGCGGTGGATGTACGCCTTGTGGTCGTCGGTCGGGTCGTAGTGCACGACCACGTCGACGCTGTCGACGTGGATCCCCCGGGCCGCGACGTCGGTGGCCACGAGCACCGGCACCTTGCCGGCTTGGAAGTCGGCGAGCGAGCGCTCGCGTGCCGCCTGGCCGAGGTCGCCGTGGATCGGCGCAGCCTTGACGCCTTCCTTGCCGAGCTCACGGACGAGGCGATCGGCCATGCGCTTGGTGTTGCAGAACATGAGGGTGCGGTTGGAGCCCTTCGCGATCGCGGCGGCCACCTTCACCTTGTCCATGTCGTGGACGTAGAGGAAGCGGTGGTCCATCTCCTCGACGGTCGGCTCGTCGGACTCGACCTCGTGGAACACCGGATCGTGCATGTAGCGCTTCACGAGCTGCTTCACCGCGCCGTCGAGCGTCGCCGAGAACAGCATCGTCTGGTGGTCGGAGTCCATGCGGAACAGGATCTTCTGCACCTGCGGCATGAAGCCCATGTCGGCCATGCGGTCGGCCTCGTCGAGCACGAGCACCTCGACCTTGTCGAAGCTGACCTCGCCGCGCTCCATCAGGTCGATGAGGCGCCCGGGCGTGCCGACGATCACGTCGACGCCGGCCTTGAGCGCGTCGGTCTGGGGCTCGAAGCCCACGCCGCCGTAGACCGCGATCGCGCTGCGGCCCCGCTCGTGCGCAAGGGGCCCGAGGACGTTGAAGACCTGGTTCGCGAGCTCACGCGTCGGCACGAGCACGAGGCCAGTGGGGTGACGGGGGTCGGCCTTCGACACGCGCTCGACGAGCGGCAGCCCGAAGGCGAGCGTCTTGCCCGAGCCGGTCTTGGCCTTGCCGCACAGGTCGCGCCCGGCGAGGGCGTCGGGGACGGTGATCTCTTGGATGGGGAAGGGCTTGTCGATGCCGTCACGGCTGAGCGCCGCGACGAGATCGGCCGAGACGCCGAGCGCCTCGAAGGAGGTGGTCACGTTCGAACTCGCTTTCTGATTACCGGGCGGTCGTCCTCGTCGTCGTGGCCCGGGTACTCCACACGTGGCCGGGTGTGGAGACTCAGAGAAAGTTCGAGGAAGACCGGCGAGCACCGACGGCACCCGCTGGACGCCAATGATACCGCAGATCCGGGCGGGCCGGGGTGAGGCCCTCACCGCGGCTCGTGCGATCTCGGCCCAGCCTCGGCCGGCCTCAGCCGGCCTCAGCCGTTGGACCCGGCCTGCTCCGCCTTCTCGGCCTGTTTCTTGGCCTTCGCCTTCTCCGCCTGCTTCCACCGACGGACCTCCGCCAGCGCCTCGGGCGAGTCGATGTCGGCGACGGAGCGCTTGGTCGCGTCCGAGTACGGCGTCGACGCCTCCTCCCATCCGGGCGGCGCGACGCCGAGGCGCTTGCCGAGCAGCGCGAGGAAGATCTTCGCCTTCGCGTCGCCGAAGCCGGGGAGCGCCTTGAGCCGCGCCAGCAGCTCGTCACCCGTCTTCGCGGTCGTCCAGATCGTCGCGGCGTCGCCGCCGTACCCGTCGACGATCGCCTGGCACAACGCGTGCGTCCGCGCCCCCATCGAGCCCGGGAACCGGTGCAGCGCGGGCTTCGCGGAGAACACGGCCCTGACGTCGTCCTCCGGCATCGCGGCGATCGCCGCGCAGTCGAGATCGCCGAGACGCTCCTTCAGCGTGTGCGGGCCCTTGAACGCCCACTCCATGGGCACCTGCTGGTCGAGCAGCATCCCGATGAGCAACGCCAGCGGGTCCTCGACGAGGAGCTCGTCGGCGTCCGGATCGCCGGTGACCGGGATGGTCGTCGTCGCCATGGGATGGCAGGCTAGATCGCCCGGAAGCGCCGGCCGAGAGGGAGCCCACGAACGTGCCCCGCCTGGACCACATCAACCTCTCCGTGCCCGAGACCGTCGGCGACGCGCCGGGCACCGACGCCGAAGCCGCGTGGCTCGCCGCGCTCGGCTACCACCGCGCCACACCGGGACCCGAGGCGTCGCAGCTCGGCACGCTCAACTGGTTCGAGGCCGGCGACGGCACCCAGGTCCATCTCACCGTCGATCCGAACCACCAGCCGTCGGCCGCCGCGCACACCGCGATCCGCCTCGACGACGCGCTCGACACGACGGTCACCGCACTCGAGGCGTCGGGCCACCGGTGCACGACGATCGCATTCGACGGCGACCGTCACATCTTCGCCACCGACCCGGCCGGCAACCTGTGGGAGCTGATCGGGCCGCTCGCCGCGAGCTGAGCGCCGAGCAGACGACCTGAGCCGCGCTCGGGGACGAACGCTCCGGGCTCGCTCGCTCCTCCGCTCCTGATTCGATCCATGCCACCGACGCTCTCGCTCGCGACGTTCAACACCCATTACGGCGTGCGTCCCGGGGGCGCTCCACCGGCGCGCGCGTACGACCTCGAAGCCGTGCTCCGAGAGCTCGACACCGACGTCATCGTGCTGCAGGAGATGTGGCGGCCCGACCGTCGCGAAGGACCCGCCGACCGCGCCGCGGCCGCGCTCGGATATGAGCTGCACTACGAGCAGACCGGCGCCGCGACCGCGGACGCGCGCTGGCCGCACCTGACGCGGTCCGGCGAAGGCGAGTCGGGGATCGCGGTGCTGACCCGCCTGCCGCTGCGACGGGTCGGCGCACCCGCAGTCGGACCCACCCGAGGCGACCCGTCACCGTGTCGCCGAGCGCTCGACGTCGAGCTCGACGTGCACGGCACGCCGCTGCGCCTCGTCGCGGTTCATCTGACCTCACGCCTGCCCTACGGCCCGCCGATCCAGCTCCGTCGGCTCGCAGGCCTGCTCCCCCCTCCCGGGGTGCCGACGGTCGTCGCCGGCGACTGCAACTTCTGGGGTCCCGGTGTCGAAGCGTTCCTCCCCGGGTGGCGACGCGGGGTCCGCGGTCGCACGTGGCCGGCGCGCGCGCCGCACAGTCAGATCGACCACGTGCTGACGCGTCCGGCCGAGGTCGCGGTGACGGCGGGACACGTGCTCGGCGACGTCGGGTCGGACCACCGCCCCGTTCGCGTCGAGCTCGCGCTCTGAGATCAGCCGAACGTGAGCGCCTGGTTGTAGAGCCCGAGGATGCTCGACGCGTACGTCGTCGACGTCGCCCAGTTGCCGTTCCCCATCTGGTTCCAGGTCGGAGCCTTGCCCTTCGGGACCACGAGGTTGAACCGCGGATCGACGCACGGGTTGTGCAGTGGCGGGATCGTGCACGAGGTCGCGCCCGCGTCTGCATACGCGCGGAGGTGCTGGATCTGCGCGCGCACACCGGTGCGCGCGTCGGGGAACGACGCGGGTGCCGGGTTGGTGTCCGTCGCGCCGATCCCGGCGAAGTTGTTCATCCACGCCGGCACCGAGCCGCCGAACCGGAACCAGCCGGTCTCGACGATGGCCTGCACGAACGCGACGTCACCCTTCACGCCCTCGGCCGCGCCTTCTTCGATGTAGAGGGCCGCGAGCGTGTCGATCGGGACCGTGGCGTTGTAGGTGCCGGCCGGCTGCGGCTGGCGGTTGAGGAACCAGTTGACGAGCTGGGCGGCACCGACGCTGGCCGCGCCCATGACCGGCACGGTCCCGCTCGGTGCCGGCGCCGGTGGCGGCGGGGGTGGGCTCGGCCGGCAGGCGGCGAGCACGACGATGCCGATGAGCGCGACGGCGATGAGCACGACCGGGCGGCGGCGCGACGGGGCTGCGACGTGCGTGACCATTGATGACCATGATAGGCGTCGTTGCCCATGAGGTTGAAGGGGCAATCGTCCGTTCGCCCGAACCCGTGCCGCGCCTCGTGCCGGCTCGGTCCGACCGGTCCGTGCCCGGTCACTCACGGCCGGGGCACCAGCTCGCGGAGGTCGAGGTTCGGGAGCACGGTCGGGGGCGGGATGATCGGGGGGACCACTGCCGGGACCCCGCGGGGGCCCGACGTCGGCCCGCCGGACGCGGTCGCGGGCGCGGGCGCGGGCGTCGAGTCGCCGACCGCGGCCGGTGTCCGCTGGGGCTCGGGATCGAGCGTGACGGGCGCGGCCGGTGCCGCCCCGATCGCATCCGCCGTGTCGGCGGGCCGGAGCTCGCCGGCGTCGACGACGAGCTCGAGGCCCGGGCCGACCGTCACATCACCGACCACGGTGCGCCCACTCGGACCGGTGCGGATCACCGCGCCGTCGGGGAGCGTCAAGCCGCGCTTCGCGTCGACGGTCGTCCCGTCGGGCAGGACGACGGTCGTGTCGACCGACACGCCGAGCGACAGCTCGCTGTCGCTGCCCAGTCCGTCGTAGACACCGGTCAGCGCGCCCACGAGCACGAGCGTGAGGACCGCGGCCGCCGCGCCCGTCAGCACCGCAGGCGTGCGGGCGCGACGCTCCCGCCGCGGCAGTGGCTCGATGACGACTGCGCCGGGCGCCGCACCCCGAAGGCTCGCACCCGTCGTCGCCATGAACACGGGCGAGAGGGGAGGTGCAGGCCGCGTCCCGGCGATGGACAGGAGCATGCGCAGCTCGCGGCGACTCGGGAGCTGGGCCGGGCGCGCCGCGTGCCCGTCGCTCCCGGCCGGCAGGTCGAGGCGGGGCGACGCCGCGACCGGGCGGTCAGCCGCGAGGTCGAGCAGGGCCCGCATCTCGCGGCGACTCGTGCGGTGGCGCCGCCTGCTCACAGGTCGCCGTCCCGGTCGTAGGCCTTGCGCAGCGCGCCGAGGGCCCGATGGAGCGTGACCGCGAGCACCGGCTTCGAGCATCCCATCGCCTGCGCGGCGTCGTCGGCACCGAGCTCGGACAGGTACCGCAGCGTCAGCGCCTCCTGATAGCGGGGCCGCAGCGTGCTCATCACGTCGAGCATCCGCTGTACGTCGGACTGACGGTCGATGTGCTCCACGTCGTCGATGGTCGCGTCGTCCGCGAGCGCCCGAAGGGCCCGCTGACCCCGGCCGGTGCGGACCCGCCCCTCGCGCCGGTAGTGGTCGACGAGCTCGTTCGCCGCGATCCGGTAGAGCCAGGGCCCGAAGCCCGCGCCGTCGGTGTCGAAGCGGTCGAGATGGCGGTAGGCCCGCTCGAACGTCGCTGCGGTCACGTCCTCGGCAGCTTCACGCGTCCAGGTCCGCCGGTGCGCGAACGCGAAGATGCGGCCGACGTAGCGACCGTAGAGATCGCTGAACGCTCCTGGATCGCGGCGCGCGCGCGCAACCAGCTCACCATCGTCGGGTGAGTGGCGGTCGAGCTCGAGACGTTGCAGCTGCGCCGGCCCCACGGCTCCTCGTCGCCCTCGTGGATACGTTCCGCTTCATTCTTGCCCAGCCCCGCGCACCCGGGCGCAGGCACCCTGGTGGGATCGTCGGGCCCGCGAGTCCCGTCCCGGCCGAGCGTCGGGTTCGGCAGCCGGTCCGTCCGTGGGCTGGGGCGGGGCGGACGGGCCGCCACCGACCCCGTCCGCTCGACCGGGATGGGCTCGTGGGTCGGAAGATGATCCCGACCGGGTCTGTCCTCCCCCACAACGACCTGCCCGAAACGCGATTTCAGCCCCGGGTAGCGTGACGGCAACGTCAGGTTCGCGGCCGCTCGGTCGCCGGCTGACCAGGGCGCACGAGAGGAGTCCGCTGATGGCCGATGTCGCACCCAGCCGGACGATGGCCGGCGCCCAGGGGCCGACGCTGGGCGACGGGCTGCTCGACGGTGACATGAACTCGTGCCCCCAGCCCGTCTACGCGGCGATGCGCGCCCACGCGCCCGTCATCCGGACGGACGGCCGGAGCGTGCTGCTCTCGCGGCACGAGGACGTGATGGACGCGCTGCGCGACGCAGAGCTCTTCTCGTCCGACATGGACGCAGTGCGCCTCGGGAACGTTCGGCCGCTGATCCCGCTCCAGATCGACCCGCCCGACCACCTCAAGTTCCGCAAGCTCCTCGACCCGCTCTTCTCCCCGCGTGAGGTCGTCAAGCTCGAACCCGAGGTACGTCGCCTCACCAACGAGCTCATCGACGGGTTCATCGCCGACGGTCGCGTCGAGCTCAACGACGCGTTCGCGGTGCCGCTCCCCTGCACCGTGTTCCTCGCGCTGCTCGGGCTGCCGTCCGACGATCTTCCGACGTTCCTGCGGATCAAGGACGACATCATCCGACCGCCCGGCATGGCCGGTCCGGACGCCGATCGGATCCGACGACGCACCGCGGAGGAGATCTACGCGTACTTCGAGCCGGTGATCGAGGCTCGCCGACGAGAGCAGCGCGACGACCTCATCTCGCGCTTCGTGGTCGCCGAGGTCGACGGACATCGGCTCAGCGACGAGGACATCCTCGACATCTGCTTCCTCTTCCTCATCGCCGGACTCGACACCGTGACCGCGACACTCACGTGCAGTGTCGCGTACCTCGCCCAGCACCCCCATCACCGACGCGCGATCGTCGACGACCTCTCGTTGGTGCCCGCCGCGATCGAAGAGCTCCTGCGCTGGGAGACGCCGGTCCCAGGTGTCGCGCGCGTGTGCACGCGCGACGTCGAGCTCGCGGGCGAACCGATCACCGAGGGCACTCGCGTCACCGTCCTGATCGGCTCGGCCAACACCGACGACACCGAGTTCGCCGACGCCGACCGCGTCGACTTCGCACGCGAAGGCAACCGGCACCTTGCGTTCGGCGGGGGGATCCACCGGTGCCTCGGCTCACACCTGGCGCGCCTCGAGCTCCGGGTCGCGATGGAGGAGCTGCACCGCCGCATCCCCGACTACGAGCTCGCGCCCGACACCGAGCTCGTCTACACCGAGGGGCTGCGCAGCGTGGATCACCTGCCGCTGTGCTTCACGCCCGGCGAGCGCACCGACACGACCTGAGCCAGCGCCCGGGTCACGGGGTCTGCATCGACGCGGGATCGGGCGCGATCGGGGTCGGCGTCGCCACGTTGCGGAGCGCCTCGTCGGTGTCGAGGGTGCGGAGCCGGCGGCTGACACGCACGTAGGCGAAGAACGCGAGGAGCAGGATGCCGTCCGCGACGAGCACCGCGCGGATCCCGACCGCGTCGGCGAGCACCCCCTGCGCGAGCAGCCCGACGGGGTTGAAGATCCCGAAGGTGGTCAACCAGATCCCCACCACGCGCCCACGCATCTCGTCCGAGGAGAGATGCTGGATCGCGCTGTTGTTGGTCGCGATGACAGTGAGGAAGCCGGCACCGACGCCGACGACGGATGCGACGCCGGCCGCGAAGCCTGGGCTCGCTGCGAGCAGGACGATGCTCGCCGCGTAGACGGTCGCGCCGACGCCCAGGATGCCACTCGGCACGCGGCGGCCGTCGAGCCATCCCGTGAGGACGGCACCGAGGATCGCGCCGATCCCGAACGATCCCGCCAGGATGCCGAACTCGAGCGCCGACGCGTGGAACATCTCGAGGGCGACGATCGGCAGCAGTGGCACGAGGGGCTGGCCGACGAACGCGACGAAGCTGTTGACCGAGATCGCCGTCCGCAAGCCCGGATCTCGTCGTACGTAGCGCACTCCTTCGACGAAGTCGTGCCAGAAGCCCTTGCTCGCGCCGTCGTCGCGCCGAACCAGCGGCGCGTCACCGACGATCGCGAGCGCGACCAGGACCGCCCCGAAGCTCACCGCGTTGATCAGGAAGCACCACCCGGCACCCGCGGTGTTCACGAGCAGGAGCCCGGCCGCGACCGGTCCGAGTGCCTTGGCGATGTTGAACTGGGTCGAGTTCAGCATCACCGCGTTCTGGAGGTCCCGTCGCGGGACCAACGAGGGGATGAACGACTGCCACACCGGCGCGGCAAGGGCCGTGGTCGCCCCGCCGAACGCAGCGAGCAGGAAGAGCACCCAGAACGACCGGACACCCGCGACCCAGGTCACCCACAACGTGACGGCCTGTGCGAGCTGGAGCGTCTGGACCACGAGGAGGAGCTGACGCCGCGGGAACCGATCGGCGAGCGATCCGCCCACCGGGCTCAGCAGGACGAGGGGCACCACTCCGGCGAATGCGATCAGCCCGACCTTCGTGGCGCTCTCGGTGAGCAGCGCGACGACCCACCCGAGCGCAGCCAGCTGCATCTGGGTGCCGCTGCTCGACACGACCGCGGCGGTCCACACCACGCGAAAGTCGCGCGACGCGAACGCACGGAGCGCGTGCGGGTACATCGGCTGATCGTAGGCACCGGCGGTAGCCTGCGAGCCGTGACCGACCGCAGCGTCCTCATCACGGGTGCCAACACCGGGATCGGCAAGGCGACGGCCGTGGGCCTCGCCCGCGACGGGATGCAGGTCGTGATCACGTCACGCGATCGGGCGCGCGGCAACGCAGCCGTCGAAGAGATCCGCGCCGAGTCCGGCAGCGACCGGGTCGAGGTGATGGAGCTCGACCTCGCCGACCTCGCCTCCGTCCGCACCTTCGCCGACGCCTATCTGGCGAGCCACGATCGTCTCGACGTGCTCGTGAACAACGCCGGCGTCGTGCAGGGCTCGCGAACCCAGACCCGCGACGGCTTCGAGACCACGTTCGGTGTCAACCACCTCGGGCCGTTCCTGCTGACGCAGCTGCTCCTCGACCGCATCCGCGAGTCGGCACCCTCGCGGATCGTCGTCGTGTCGTCCCATGCTCACAAGTCGGCGCGCCAGGGTCTCGACTTCGACGATCTCCAGTCCGAGCGCAAGTACTCGTCGTTCGGCGTGTACGGCAAGTCGAAGCTCGCGAACATCTACTTCACGCGCGAGCTCGCCCGTCGCCTCGAGGGCGCCGGCGTCACCGCCAACGCAGCCCATCCCGGTTTCGTGGCCAGCCGGTTCGGACGCGATGGCGACGGTGGCCGACTCGGCGAGATCGCGATGACGCTCGGGCAGCCGTTCGCCCTCAGCCCCGAGAAGGGCGCGCGCACGTCGATCTACCTCGCCAAGTCACCCGACGTCGCGGACATCACGGGTGGCTACTTCTACAAGTCGAAGCCGTCGCAGCCGAGCAAGGTCGCGCTCGACGGCGAAGCCGCGCGCCGCCTCTGGGCGGTCAGCGAGGAGCTCGTCTCGTAGCTCGGGTCATGACCTCGAGAGCCCCGCGGTCGGGATGACGCCGGCGAAGAGCGCGAACGGCTTCCCGCCACCGTCGGGCAACGGCGGACCGTTCACGCCCTTCACGTCCTTCTGATAGGCGACCGCCCAGAACGTGTACCAGCTCCACAGGTTGTAGAGCTCCTTCGAGAACCGCCGGTTGAGGTCCTTGTAGATCTCCGTGCGCGTGTCGGGGTCGGGCTCGCTCCGCCCCTCGTCGAGGAGGCGGTCGATCTCCGCATCCTTGATCCGGCCGAAGTTCACGGGTGAGCTGCTGTACCACCACACGTACTGCGTGTCGGGGTCGCCGCCCGGGTGGTTGCGGAAGCCCGCACCCTGGAAGTCGCCCGCGAGCACCTCGTTGATCAGGCCCGACTGGTCGATCGTGCGGATGCTGACCTCGATGCCCGCCTTCGCCTGCTGCTCCTTCACGAGCTGCGCGATCGCGACGAGGTCGGGCTCCGGGCCCGTGAGGTACTCGAACGCGAGCTTCTCGCCGTGCTCGGCCTCGTACTGCTCGGCGAGCTTCGTCGCCTTCTTGATGTTCTGCCTGCGCGTGATGCCGGGGAGATACGCAGCGTTGTCGGGGGGGAACGGCCCACTGGCGATCGTGTTGAGCCCCTTGTTGCGGATGTCGTTCACCTCCTGCGCGTTCCCGGCGAGCGCGGCGGCCTGGCGCGCGATGGGGTCGTCGAACGGCGCCTTGCCGCTGTTGAGCATGAGGTACGCCACCTCCGCGCCCTTGTCCGACGCGATGATGTCGATGTCGCCCTGCTTCGCCCTCTCCTGGAGATCGACGATGCTCAGCGAGTTCGACGTGGTCATCAGGTCGAACTCGCCCGACGTCAGCCCGTTGACCCGGGTGGTGCTCTCCGGAACGGGCTTGAACGTGATCTCGTCGAGGTAGGGCAGGCCCTCCTGCCAGTAGTCGGGGTTGCGCTCGACCTTCAGGTAGTCGTTGACGCGCCACTCGACGAACTTGAACGGCCCGGTGCCGATCGGCTGGGTCGAGCAGGTCTCGCGGTCGGCGAGCTGCGCGGGAGCGACGATCCCGAAGCGCCCGACGAAGTAGGACGGGAACGCGACCCACGGACGCTTCAGCGAGACCGTGACCGAGAGCGGCCCGCTCACGTCGACGCTCTGGATGTCTTGCAGGACGAAGATGTTGAGGCGCGGCGTGATGTTGGAGTTCACACCGCGGTACGTGTCGATGTTGAGCTTGACCGCCTCGGCATCGAGAGGCGTGCCGTCGTGGAACTTCACACCGTCGCGCACGGTGAACGTCCATTGCGTGTAGTCGGGGTTGTGCTCGATCGTCTTGGCGAGATACGGGACGTACTCACCCTTGGTGTTGAGCGTCACGAGCGAGTCGTAGATCGCGTTCACCACCTGGATCCCCGACGCCGCGAGGGTGGCGTCGGGAAGGCAATAGCCGGTCGGGGTCTCGGCTTCGAGTGCGAAGACGGCGGACCCGCCTCGCTTCGGCCCCTTGGCCTGATCGGAGGTGCGCGCACCCGCACCCGCAGGTGCGACGACGCTCGTGAGCGCGGCGGCTGCCAGCGCGGCCACGATCACGACGGCGACGAGGCGCCCTCGACGGTGGCACCGCGACGCCGTGTGCTGCTCGTCCATCGTCATGGTCCCCCCCGGAGCACGGCCTGAGCGATGTGGTGGCGCATCGTACGCGCGGGAGCGACCCCGTGTCCCGCGGCACACTGTCGCCATGACCGCAGCGATCTCATCGACCCGGCGCCACCCGTTCCGACCGCGCTTCGCCGTCCGGTCCACCGAGCTCGGCCCGCGGTGCGACACGTTCCTGGCGGTCGCCGTGACCTCGGTGCTCGCCAACCGCCTCTTCCTGGTCATCACCGGCTATCCGCAGCTCGGGAACGGGACGCTCCACATCTCCCACGCAATCTGGGGCGCGCTGATGATGGGAACGGCCCTGATCCTGGCGATCTCGTTCCTGGCGCCCTCCACGCGGTGGATCGTCGCGATCCTCGGCGGCGCGGGCTTCGGGTGGTTCATCGACGAGCTCGGGAAGTTCATCACCCGCGAGGTCAACTACTTCTACCAACCGACCATCGCGCTCATCTACATGACCTTCATCGCTCTCTACCTCGTGATCCGGTCGCTGCAACGTCGCGCCTACACGCCGGAAGAGGGAGTCCTCAACGGGCTCGAGGCGCTGAAGGCCGCTGCGCTCGGTCGACTCCCCGAGCCCGAGCGCCGCGAGGCCCTCGCGCTCCTCACCGCGACCAACGCGAACAGCGGCTTCGCGGGCGAGGTGCGCGCGCTGCTCGAGAAGGCTCCGTCGCTCGAGCCGCGAGAGCCCTCACTGGTCGTTCACTGGGCCGAGTCGCTGCGCGATCGCTACCTCGACCTCGCGCAGCACCCGCGGTTCATCGCCCTCATCGACGTGCTGTTCACATTCTTCGCCGTGACCGCGCTGCTCACCGTTCTGAGCCTCGCGCTCGACGGTCCGGGCGTCGTCACCTTCACCGAGCGCGCCGGGCTCCTCTCGTCGATGGTGGCGAACGCGTGTCTGATCATCGGCGTGGTCGTGCTCCTCCGCACCCACGACCGGCTCCGTGCATACCGATGGTTCGACCGCGGGCTCCTCATCACGATCTTCGTCACCCAGGTGTTCGTGTTCGCCGAGGAGCAGCTCGGTGGCACCGTGGGGCTGCTGCTCACGCTCATGGTGTGGGGGCTGCTGCGCGGCGCGATGAGCGCCGAACGAGGGCGCGAGGCGTAGTCGAGGCGCGGCCTACCACGCGAGCCTTGGACTGCGGGCGGAAGGGACGAGCGGGATGCCTGGTACAAAGGAAGGCCCGCGAAGACGGAGAAGGAGCACCACCGTGCCCGAAGCAGTGATCGTCGCGACCGCTCGGACCCCGATCGGACGTGCCAACAAGGGCTCGCTCGTCGAGTGCCGTCCGGACGACCTCTCCGCACTGATCGTGAAGTCGGTGATCGAGAAGGTCCCGTCGCTCGACCCGGCCCTGATCGAAGACGTCATCTGGGGCTGTGGCCAGCCTGCGGGCGAGGCCGGCTACAACCTCGCGCGCGTGGTGTCGATCCTCTCGGGCATCCCGAACGCGCCCGGCGTCACCGTCAACCGCTACTGCTCGTCGTCGCTGCAGACGATCCGAATGGCGGCGCATGCGATCCGCGCCGGGGAGGGTGATGTGTTCCTCGCCGGCGGCGTCGAGACCGTGAGCCGGTTCGTGAAGGGGACGTCGGACGGGCTCCCCGACACGCACAACCCGCTGTTCACCGAGTCGGAAGAGCGCACGATGAAGCGCCACGAGGGCGGCCAGGGCGAGTGGACTCCGCCCTCCGGGTTCCCCGACGTGTACATCGCGATGGGTGAGACCGCGGAGAACGTCGCCGAGTACACGCACACGACGCGTGATGAGATGGACGAGTTCGCTGCCCTCTCGCAGCAGCGCGCCGTCGCGGCACAGGGCAACGGGTTCTTCGAGCGGGAGATCACGCCTGTGACGCTCGCCGACGGCACCGTCGTGACGAAGGACGACGGACCCCGCGACGGCACGACCGTCGAGAAGCTCGCTGCGCTCAAGCCCGTCTTCCGCCCCGACGGCACCATCACCGCGGGCAACGCCTGCCCGCTGAACGACGGCGCCGCGGCCGTGATCGTGATGAGCGACGCGAAGGCGAACGAGCTCGGCATCGCCCCGCTCGCCCGCATCGTGTCGTCGGGCGTCACCTCGGTCGACCCCGAGATCATGGGCCTCGGCCCGGTCGCGGCGAGCACGCAGGCGCTCGAACGCGCGGGGCTCGAGAGCGACCAGATCGACCTCTTCGAGATCAACGAGGCGTTCGCCGCCCAGGTGATCCCGTCGGCCAAGGAGCTCGGGATCCCGACGGACAAGCTCAACGTGAACGGCGGCGCGATCGCCCTGGGCCACCCGTTCGGCATGACCGGCGCCCGGATCATGACGACGCTCCTCAACGGCCTCGAGGACCGCGACGCGAGGTACGGCCTCGAGACGATGTGCGTCGGCGGCGGCCAGGGCATGGCCATGGTGGTCGAGCGGCTGAAGTGAGCCGGACTCCGCCGGGTCCGGCTCCGACCACCCACCCGTCGACCACCCAGCCGTCGACCATTCGGCCCACGAGATGACCGAGC
>JBBDWT010000104.1:0-28098 GCA_040902705.1 Acidimicrobiia bacterium
GGCCGCCGCGCGTGCAGCGAGCACGGATGCGTAGCCCACCGTCGTAGGGCGGGTCAGGCAATGCAGGCGGGGCGGTGCCGGCGATCAGGCCTCCGGCCGCCCGGGTTCGAGCTCCTCGACGCACTTGGCGGCCCGCCGCTGTCGGGTCTCCGGCTGCGAGGCGTCGTCGACGTAGTTCGCCCACTCCCGCTGGTGCGAGGGTGCGAGCTCGTCGAAGGCGGCGCTCGCCTCGGGAGCGGCCGCGAACGCGATGACGAGCTCGTCGGGGATCTCGATGCCCTTGTCGGTGTGCTCCGGCATGTGACGAGCGTCGCGCGTCAGCGACCGACGGCGCGCTCGAGCTCGTGCTTGCTCATCCTCGACCACCCGCGGACCCCCTTCTTGCGGGCCTCCTCGCAGAGCTGCTCGAAGGCCCGGGCCGCGATCTCCTCGGCGTCGGCGTCGTCGTAGCCGCGGTCCCCGAGGCTGTCCTTGATGTGCACCCCGGTGCTCGGCCGGTCATGCGAGATCGTCAGGACCCCGCGCTATTCTCGATGCCTCACGCGGACGTGGCTCAGTTGGTAGAGCATCACCTTGCCAAGGTGAGGGTCGCGGGTTCGAATCCCGTCGTCCGCTCCAAGCTTCCGGTGTGAGACAAGGCCTCTAGCGCAACGTCCCGAATTGCACGGGTGGAAGTTGCCCATCACTTGCCCATGACTTGCCCATCAAGTCGTCCTCACGCGTGACGATGACCGCGCCGTGGCGGGTGGGTCGATGCGGCAGCGGGGGAGCGGCTCCTGGGAGCTGCGCGTCTACCTCGGTACCGACGTTGAGACTGGCAAGCGTCGCTACGCCACCCGGACGGTGCGCGGCTCGAAGCGCGCCGCGCACCACGCGTTGGCAGAGCTTGTCGACGACGCGGCGAACGCACCACGCGCGGGAGCCCGATCGACGCTGGAAGCACTTCTCGCTGAATGGATCGCGGCCGCAGCGCCGAACTGGTCGGCGAGCACGATTCGCCAGGTCGAGAGCGTCGTACGGCGCCACCTCGTACCGAACCTCGGTCGCATCGTCGTCGGTGAGCTGACGACCGCGCAGATCGACGCCTTCTATGGCCACCTCCGGCGCGACGGTCTCTCGGCTGGGACGGTGCGACGGATCCACGGTGTGCTGCACGCGGCGCTGGCGCAGGCCCAGCGCTGGGAGTGGATCTGGATCAACCCGGCGGCGCACGCCAGCCCTCCGACCCATGTCCCGAACGAACTCCATCCACCGAGCCCGGCGGATGTCACGCTCCTCATCGACAAGGCCGCCGCCGCCGATCCAGCGTTTGGCGCGTTCCTCAGACTCGCGGCATCTACGGGGGCTCGGCGCAGCCAGCTCCTCGCGCTGCGCTGGAAGGACGTCGACCTCGTGCGTCAACGAATCAGCTTCACCCGGGCGCTCGTCGAAGGACCGAAGGGCCCGGTCCTCGCCCCCACCAAGACACGGCGCGCGTACCAAGTCAGCCTCGACGCCGAGAGTGCAGCCGTGCTCGCTGACCATCGCGCGTGCACCCGCGCGTCAGATGATGCGTTCGTGTTCTCACGCAATGCCGACGGCGTCACTCCCTGGAAGCCGAACTGGGTCACGACAGCCTTCATCCGTCTTCGCCGTCATGCCGGCATCCCGCATTGCAGACTTCACGACCTTCGGCACTTCATGGCCACCGAGATGCTCGCGGCTGGCGTCGCGATTCCGATCGTGGCCGCACGGCTGTCGCATGCTCGGGCGTCGACGACGCTCAACGTCTACGCCCACGTAGTGCCGGGCGGTGACCGCAATGCGGCTGAGCAGATCAGCGCACTCCTCCGCGACGCGCGGGGCCTTCCCTCCTCGTCACGGCTCGAGTATCAGTAGTGCTTCGTCGGGTTGGTCAACGACCCAAGCCTCGAGCGCCTGAGCCATACCGTGCGGAAGACCAAAATCGCCGGTGGGTTGCTGAGACGCGTCGTGCGCTTCAGACCCGATCGCGTCGGTGTGGACCCAGCTCTCCTGCCACACCGCGTCGAACGTCTTGATTCCAACGCCCTTAGCCAGCAATTCGCCGGTTTCGGCGTCGGTGATCTCCCACGACCCGTCGCTATTTGTTTGCTCGCCATCGACCACGCGGTAGCCCTCGACACGGTCGCGGAGCTCTCTGGCCCGCTCGCGTTGATCGAGCTCGCGATGCCACATGAGCCAGGCGACCACGAGCTTGCGCACCCCGTTGCCAATCTCGCCGTCTTCCATTCCACCGCCCTTTCGCAGGGCACGATATCGCGATATCATGGTTTCATGGCAAAGCAAACCACGGTCCGACTGCCCGACGAGCTCGCGAACGAGGCTGAGGCCGTAGCGCGAGTCAAGGGCACCAGCGTGAACGCGCTGATCATCGAATCGCTGGCCGCCGAGATCGAACGAGTCCGCGCCGACAAGGACTTCACGTCACGCGCGCGCGAACTACTAAAGCGCGACAAGGAGCTGCTCGACCGGCTCGCGCAGTGACGCGGTACTTGACGCTCGCCGAGTACTTCTGGCTCGCGGAACAAGTGACCGGCGTTGACTCCGCCGTCCTGGTCAAGGCGGCGCGGGTCGAATTTGCAGACTCGGCCCTCTATGCCCCTGCTGCCGGCTTCGGCGATCAAGACTTCTATCCAGACACGTTCGACAAGGCTGCGGTCCTCACCTGTCGACTGTCTTGGATCATCCGCTCCTGGACGGCAACAAGCGAGCTGCGTGGGCAGCGCTCGTGATGTTCGTTGACCTCAACGGCGGACGCTGGGATCCTGACCCGCCCAACGTCGATGATGCCGAGGCGGCGATGCTGGCAGTGGCAGCACACGAAGTCGACGAGGCTTGGTTCGCCGACTGGATCCGAGCGCGCGTGCGCTTCGATTGATCCATCGACGACTGCGCTAACGGCGTTTGCGTCACGACCTCGGGACGAGGATGAGGGGCAGCTCGACGAGGCGTCGGATCATGAGGCTTCGGTGATGACGAAGCGGAGTGCTCGCGGGGTCGACCGCAAACGATTTCGTCCGCGCGAGGAGCTGCTCGAACGCGACCTTTGCTTCGACTCGTGCGAGGGGTGCGCCGACGCAGAGGTGGATGCCCCAGCCGAACCCGACGTGCTGGCGTGGGTTCGGCCGCTCGAGATCGATGGCTTCGGGGGATGGGAACGCGTCGGGGTCGCGGTTGGCTGCCGGCCAGACCAGCACGACGCTCGAGCCGGCGGGTATCTCGATGTTGCCGAGCTCGGTGTCGGAGAGGACCTGGCGGTAGTGACCTCGAAACGGCGGGTCGATTCGACAGGCTTCCTCCACAAACGCGGGGATGCGCTCGGGTTCGTGCCGCAACCGCTCTTGAAGTTCGGGACGCTGGGCGAGGATCCGCACGCCGGTACCGGTGAGGCTCGTCGTCGACTCACCGCCCGCCGAGACCAACAGGAAGAACATCGCGAACGCTTCTTCGTCGGCGAGTTCACCCGCATCGACCGCTTGGGCACAGACACCGATCAACGTCTCGAGGTCGTACGCGTGTAACTCACGCGCTTCGAGGTACGCGTCCACCACGGGTCCGACGTCCATGATCGGTTGGCCCAGCTCTGTGAGCCGTTCCTCGGAGACGAAGCCGCCGATCGCCTCGACCGACGCGTAACCCTGCTCCTTGAGCCGGGGCGCCTGGTCGTCAGGCAGTCCAAGGATGCGAGCCACCATGATCATCGGCAGCGGTTCGGCGAGCTGGCTCATCCACTCGATCCGACCGTCGGGCAGAGCGGTGTCGAGCACGCCATCGACGAGCTCTCGGAACTCGGGCTCCATCTCCTGCATCGACGTCGTCGACAGGCGGCGCGCGATGACCTTGCGTTGCCGGGTGTGATCCGGCGGATCGGCCGCAGCAAGCACGGCACCCGCTGCCGCCGCTTCGTCCGCGCCGGGAAACACGCTTTGGAGCCCAGGTGCGCCGTCGTTCGCCCCATGGTGCAGAAACTTCGTGCTCACGCTGGAAAACACCGCCGGCTGCCCCACGACTTCGTGGATCAGGTCCATGCGGGTGACAAGGAACGTGCCGGTACCCGCGATCTCATGGACAGGCTTGTTGGCTCGGAGCCGCGCGAAGTAGTCGTGCGGGTCCTCGACCACGTCGGGATCGAACAGCGGATCGGCCAAAGGGGGAGCCTCCTTGCTCGACGAGCGCTACCCGGCCCAAGAGTTTTCGTAAGGTATACGGAAATGAGCACTCCTGCCAAACGCGCCGACCCCGTGGCTAAGCGTCGAGGGCGCCCGCCGACCATCACGCGCGCCGACGTCGTGAGCGCAGCGCTCCGGCTCGGACGACAGGTCGGCCTGGATCGCTTCACCATCGCCCAGCTCGCCGACGAGCTTGGCGTCGCGCCGATGACGCCGTACCACTACGTCACCAGCCGGAGTGAGTTAGTGCAGCTCGTTGTCGAGGAGCTCTTGGGTCGGATCGAGATCCCGGGGCCTGAGACTGGCCCGTGGGACGTCCGACTCAAGGTGCTCGAGGCGAACGCTCGCCGTGAGCTCGGCGGCATACCGGGCGTTCCCACTGGGATGAGCCCAGAGGCATCCGACGCGTCGCAGCGACTCGCGGAGGGTGTGTTCACGATTCTTGCCGACGCCGGCTTTGACGAAGAAACCGCGCTCCTTGCATACGGGGCGCTCTTCACCTACATGATCGGGCAGCTCGACTTGGATGTCGCCGCCAATCGAGGCGCTGGCACGAACGAGGCGTCGCGGTTCGCTGCGCTCATGGACCGCACGGTTGATCGGCGGCCGACATCCGACGACATCTTCGACTTTGGTTTCGGCTTGCTGCTCGTTGGGTTGCACGAAGTTCTTCGCGACGGCTGACAAGGCATCGCAGATCCGCGACCAAAGGCGCGGCGGTACCGAACAACATCTGTCCATCCGCTTGTCCATCTACTCGCGTGCAAAGCATGGACTGGATGGACGTAATGGACTACAAAGACGTTGCCTACCAACACAACAACACGCGGTGGACGCGACGAGACGGGTCCCGCCTCCTTTGCCAAGGTGAGGGTCGCGGGTTCGAATCCCGTCGTCCGCTCCAAGAAGTGCTTGCGGTGCAAGGTCAGCAGGGCGACGCCCCGAATCCCACGGGTGGAACTTGCCCATCAATTGCCCATGACTTGCCCATCAAGTCAGCGACGAGCGTGACGATGACCGCGGCGTGGCCGGCGGGTCGATGCGCCAGCGGGGGAGTGGCTCCTGGGAATTGCGCGTCTACCTCGGCGTCGACCGCGACACCGGCACGCGCCGCTACGCCACCCGCACCGTGCACGGCTCGGCGCGTCACGCACGCCAGGCGCTGAACGAGTTCGCGGCCGACGTCGCCCGCGGGCCTCGCGTGGGGGCTCGCGCCACGGTCGAGGTGGTGCTGCGAGCGTGGTTCGCGGCCGCGTCTCCGAACTGGGCGCCGAGCACGGTGCGCCAGGTCGAGAGCGTGCTGCGCCGACACCTGCTCCCGAGCCTCGGGGGCGTCAGCGTGCTCGACCTGCGCGCCGCCGACGTCGACGCCTTCTACGCCGACCTCCGCGTGCGGGGGCTCTCGCCCGGCACGGTGCGTCGCATCCACGGCGTGCTGCACTCCGCGCTGGCCCAGGCGCAACGCTGGCAGTGGATCGTCAACAACCCGGCCGCGCACACGAGCCCACCACGACACGCACCCAACGAGATCCGACCACCGACCCCCGCGGACGTCGCGCTGCTCATCGCCAAGGCGACCGCCTCCGATCCGTCACTCGGCGTCTACGTGCGCCTGGCCGCGTGCACCGGCGCCCGCCGCAGCCAGCTCCTCGCGTTGCGCTGGAAGGACATCGATCTCGCCCGTGCCCGCATCAGCTTCACCCGCGCTCTCGTCGAGGGGCTCCACGGCCCGGTGCTCGCGCCGACCAAGACGCACGTTGCTCCGCGACGTCGAGTGACAGAACGCAACGACGTCAGTTCACCGAAGCCCCCTGACCACCACCTCCAGCACATCAACACCCAGATCGGCGTCTCGAGTCGACCGGCCGCGGCGCGCTGGGCATCCGAGCACGCCTCCGACCGAGTGACGGAGGCGGCGACGACGGCGCACGCCTCGGCAGGTTGTCACCGGACGCGTCGCCACTGGAGACCAACCTCCAAGGTGGTTTAGTATCTACTAAATCAAGTGGAACCTACATCTGGAGGTGGCGATGAGCGACGATCCGGTGGCGTTGTACCGGCGCGCGGCGGACGGGGCTGGGGCGGTCATGGACGCGGTCACCGCCGCCCAGCTCTCGGGGCCGACGCCGTGTACCGAATGGACGGTGCAGGACCTGATCGACCACATGGTGGGCAGCACCGACTACCTGGTGGCGGCGCTCGTGGGGGCGACACCGACGCCGCGTTCGGGCGCGACCGCAGCTGACTTCCACGCCGGAGCGTCGGCCGTACGGGACGGCCTCGGTGAGATCGGAGCGTTGGATCGCATGTGCATGTCGCCTCTCGGGTTCGAGTGGTCGCTCGGTCAAGCGACGGCCGGAACGTTCATGGATACGTTGCTGCACACCTGGGACCTGGCGTCGGCAACAGGCCAGGACGCGACGATGGACCCGGAGCTCGTCGACGCGTGCATCGTGATGTTCCTGCCCGACATGCCCGAGCGGGGCCGAGCGGGGGGCATCGTGGGTGCCGAAGTGCGCGTGCCTGCGGACGCGTCGCCGCAGACGCGGCTGCTCGGGGCGATGGGCCGACGCGGGTGAGCGAACCCGCGCCGGAAGACGCCATCCGCGCGCTCGCGCACCCGGGACGTCGCACGATGCTGCGCCTCGTGTGGGACGACGAACGGCCGTCGAGCGAGCTGGCCGATGCCGCCGGCTTGTCGAAGTCAGCCGCGAGCCAGCACCTGAAGCTGTTGCGCGACGCCGGCCTGGTGCAGGTGCGCGTCGACGCGAACCGACGCCTGTACCGCGCCGACCTCGAGCGCGTCGCGTCCGTCGCCTCCTTCCTCGACGAGTTCTGGGCGGCGCCGCTCGCGCGCTTGAAGTCGACCGCCGAGTCACGCGCCGCAGCACGGATGTCCCACGGGCGCAGCACACGGAAGAAGGCGCGGTGAAGCTCGTCGCGCACGAGGTGACGGTTCACGCCCCGGCTCAACAGCTCTACGAGCTGCTGGTCGACCCGGAGCTGTTCGTGCTGTGGATGGCCGATGAAGCGACGCTCGACCCCGTCGTCGGTGGCGTGATCCGTTGGACGCACCCGAACGGCGACTCGTGCTCGGGTAGCTACGTCGAGCTCGTGCCCGCACGACGCGTCGTGTTCACCTACGGGTGGGAACGCGCCGACGTCGAGATCCCGCCCGGCTCCACCACCGTCGAGATCGACCTGATCCCCCAGGACGGCGAGACCACCGTGCTTCGGCTGGTGCACCGTGGACTCGACGACCTCGCCGCAGACGCTCACGCCGGCGGGTGGACCCACTACCTGGAGCGACTGCGGCGGTGTGCGGACAGCGGCCCGCCCGGACCCGACCCATGGGCTGACCGACGGGTGCCAACGCCCGGAGAGCTACGCCGACCATGAGCGCGACGCCCGGCGAAGAACGCTTTTGGGCGTTGGCCGAGCCGCTGCTTGAAGAGCCCGGCATCACCCGCTCCACCATGATGGGCTTCCCGTGCCTGCGCATCGACGGGAAGTTCTTCGCGACGTGCGATCACCGCAGCGGCGCTCTCGTGGTCAAGCTTCCCGAGCACCGTGTCGACCAGCTCGTCGACGCGGGCCGGGCCGAGTCGTTCGCGCCTGCGGGGCGTCCGTTCCGTGAGTGGGCGGCGATCCCGCACGCCCGGTCGCGGACGTGGCGCCACCTCCTCGACGAGGCGCTCGAGTTCGTCTCCGCGCAGCCTGCGCCACGGGCACGGACGCGCCCGCCGCGCCGCGCGGGGAGTTGAGTTTCCGTCGTCGTCGTCGTCGTGTCTCGCTAGCGACCCTCGAGGATGGACCGGAGGCGGGCGAGGTCCTTGTGGTTCGCTCGCTTCATCGCCGAAGCCATGATCGGTGCGGTCACCTTGGAGAAGCCGGCGGGTTCGCCGCGGTTGCGGAGCGTCATGAGGGTGAGGGCGGGTCCGGGCGCGGACCAGGTGTACGTCGTCTCCATCGGGAAGGGACCCTGGGCGGTGCGCATGATGAGCTGCTCACCGGGACGTACATCCATGAACTCGTACGTGTACGCGAGCCGGCGGCCGAGGAAGCGCGCGACGAACGCGACCTGGGAGCCTTCCTCGAGTGGCGGCGTGGTGACCCACTCGACGGCTTCGATGTTCTCGTACCACTCGGGCGCGTTGTCGGGGTCGATCGCGTATGCGGCGACGACCTCGACGGGACGGGCGATCGTGATCGACGTGGTGACGTCGACGCTCACGCGCCGACCCCGGCGGCCTGCGCGAACCGGCGGTTCATGGTCGTGCCGTGAGCGTGGCGAGGCGGTCGCCGAGGTAGTAGCTCCACCCGCTCTCGTGGTCGGCGGCGTGGGTCGACGGCATCTCGAAGTGGCGCAGCACGAGGATCGTGTCGTCGCCTTCGGGCGTGAGCGTGACCTCGACGCGGGTGGAACCGGGCGCCAGCGGCTCACCCGGCGCGTTCTGCTCCCACCCGAAGGTGAAGACGAGCCGGCGTGGGGGGTCGAGCTCGGTGAACGCGCCCAACATGACCGGCCCGCCCTCCATCACGACGCGGAACATCCCGCCCGGCTCGGCCACCGCCACCGCCTCGATGCCCCACCACTCCGCGAGCCGCTCGGGCTCCGTCCAGAACGCCCACACCATCTTTGGTGTCGCCGCGATGCGCACCACCTGTTCGATTGTCGTCGTGGTTGCCTGCGCCTCGGTCACGTCGTCTCCCGATTCCTCGGTTCGGCGGCCGTCCCGGTGTGCTGCGCTCGCTCGGCCGCGCGCTTCAGTCTCGTGAGTCGGTCGCTCCACATGCTGTCGATGAACTCCCACATGTCGGTCAACCCCTTGGTCTCGGCGCGGTAGAGACGGCGGTTCCCGACCGCTCGGACGCTCACCAAGCCTGCATCGTGCAGCAGTCGGAGGTGCTGGGACACGGCGGGGCGGCTCATCTGCGGGAACGACGCCGCCAGCTCTCCCGCCGGTCGCTCGTCGTCGCGCACGAGCCGCAGCAGTCCGCGGCGGGTCGGGTCTGCCAGTGCGTGCGCGACCCGGTCGATGCGGTCTGGCGTCGCCGTCCCAGGCATGTAAGTATCTTCTTACAGAGATCGGCGGGGCGCAAGCCCTGTGACCCGAGGAGCACCATGGAACTGCTCGAGGCGCTGTCCCGGACCTTCGACCACGGCACCACGATCGTCGGCGGCGTGACCCCCGACCAGCTCGACGCGCCGACGCCGTGTCGCGAGTGGGACGTGCGCGCCCTGCTCGCACACACCGTCGGTGTCGTCGTCAACATCGGGAGGGGCGTCGCCGGTGAGGAGCTCCTCGCCGACATGGACGGGTTCCCGCTGGAGGCCGGCCTGCAGGCCCAGTTCCGACGGGAGGCGGACCGAACGCTCGCCGCGTGGACGAAGCGTGGGCTCGAGGGCGAGGTCGACATCGGGGCCGGACCGATGCCGGCCGCGGTCGGGCTCCGCATCAACCTCCTCGACACCGCGACCCACACCTGGGACCTGGCGCGCGCGACCGGCCAGGACGCGGACCTTCCGGACGAGATCGCGGGCACCGTGCTCGAGGCGAGCCGGGTCGTCGTCACCGACGACATCCGATCCTTCGGCGGCTTCGATGCCGCGGTCCCGGTCGGTGCGACGGCGAGCCGGACAGACCAGCTCGCGGCGTACCTCGGACGCCAGCCGTGACCTCGGCGCCGACCGTTGGCACGCGTGAGGAGTGGCTGCGCGCGCGGCTCGAGCTCTTGGAAGGCGAGAAGGAGCTCACGCGGCGGCGTGATGAGGTGAGTCGCCAGCGGCGCGCGCTCCCGTGGGTACGGGTCGACAAGGAGTACCCCTTCGACACGGCCGACGGTGTACGAACGCTCGCCGAGCTCTTCGACGGGCGAGGTCAGCTCCTCGTGTACCACTTCATGTTCGGGCCCGATTGGGACGCTGGCTGCCCGAGCTGCTCGTTCTGGGCTGATGGCTTCGACGGGATCGACGTCCACCTCGCCCATCGCGACGTCACGTTCCTCGCGGCCTCACGCGCGCCGCTCGATCGGCTCCTCGAGTACCGGCAACGCATGGGATGGGACTTCTCCTGGGTGTCGTCGCTGGGCAGTGACTTCAACGTCGACTTCGGCGTCACCAACGCCACCACCTATAACTACGCGGCCGTTGCCGATCCGCCGGAGGAGCTCGCCGGGCTCAGCGCGTTCGCGCGCCGCGGCGACGAGGTCTTCCACACGTACTCCTGCTATGCGCGGGGCCTCGACGCCTTCAACAGTGCCTACCAGCTCCTCGATCTCGCCCCCAACGGACGCGACGAAGACGACCTCGAGTGGTCCATGGCCTGGCTCCACCGTCATGACGAGTACCCCAGCTCGCCGCTGCGGTGAGCGAGGAACAACCTCGGGCGGCATCGCTCGAACTTCGGTCTACTGTGCTCCGCCAGAGGGGAGACCGCCGATGCTTTCATACCCGCTCGACGTCGTGTCGGCGGACCCCGCCGTGCGGGTGCTCGCACACACCAAGGCGCTGTGTCCGGGCTGCATGCGGCTGCTCCCCGCCACGACCATCGAGCGCGACGGCAAGGTGTACCTCTCCCGTGACTGTGACCGGGACGGTCGCGCCGAGACCCTGGTGCTCTCAGACGCGGCCTGGTGGCACTGGAGTCGCCGGTTCGTTCGCCCGGGGCGTGCCCCAGCCGTACATGCGACGGAGTCGGTGCACGGATGTCCCTACGACTGCGGATTCTGCCCCGAGCATCGCCAGCACGCGTGTGTGACGGTGTTCGAGATCACCGAGGCATGCAACCTGGCGTGCCCGGCGTGCTTCGCCGGCGACGCGCACGCGGTGCATCGCACGCTCGACGAGGTCCGAGGGATGGCCGAGGGTCTGCTGCGCGCCGAGGGTGGGCAGGCCGACGTGGTGATGCTCTCCGGCGGCGAGCCCACCATGCACCCGAGCTTCTTCGACGTGGTGGATCTGGTCACCGCGCTGCCGATCTCCTACGTCGTGGTCAACACCAACGGCATCCGAATCGCTCGGGATGCCGACTTCGCGCGCGAGCTCGCCGAGCGCGGCCTGCTCGTATACCTCCAGTTCGACGGCTTCGAGCGGACGACCTATGGCGCGCTCCGGGGTCGGAGAGATCTGCTGGACGTGAAGCTCCAGGCGCTCCGGCACCTCGAAGCGGCGGGCGCGCGTGTGGTGCTCGTGGCGACACTCGTGAAGGGTGTCAACGATCACGAGATCGGCAAGATCGTGAGGTTCGGGGCCGAGCATCCCGCGGTACGGGCGGTGTCGCTCCAGCCGCAGTTCGGTGAGGGTCGCTTCGTGCCCTTCGATCCGGGTGATCGGATCACCATCACCGACGTGATCGACGCGATCGACGCGGCGAGCGGTCTGTTCACTCGTGACGACTTCGTCCCGATCCCGTGCTGTGATCCGATGTGCACCGCGGCGACGTACGCCTGGATCAACGATGGTGAGGTGGTCCCGGTCACCCAGCTCGTGCCGGTGGAGGATTACCTCGACTACGTCGAGAACACCGCGATGCCGAACCTGTCGGACGCCTTCCGCGCCGACGTCGACGAGATGCGCGAGACGTTGCTGCGCCTGTACTCGAAGGGGTCACCGGCTGGGTCCGACCGTCAGGCCGAGGCGTTCGTATGCGCGTGCGACCCCGTGTTCGCCGAGTTCGACCGCATCGACGACATCCCCGGTGAGGTGTTTGCGGTGACGATCGAAGGGTTCATGGACCGGTACAACTTCGACGCGACCCGGGTGACGAGCTGCTGCATCCAAGAGGCGCTCCCGGATGGGCGGATCGTTCCGTTCTGCGCGTTCAACACCCTCTACCGGTTCGAGCCGGGACAACGCGCGGTGCCGCCCTCGTGAGCACGACCCTGCCGGCGCCTCCCCTCGAACCCAACGCGTTCAAGTGCACCTGCACGGAGTGGTGGGGTCACCCGGCAGTGCAGCTCCTCGTCGGGGACGCACTCCGGCCCGGTGGATCCGAGTTGACGGCCTCCCTCCTCGACGGTCTCTCGCTCGGGCCGGGCGTGCGGGCGCTCGATGTCGGTTCCGGTGCAGGTGTCACGCTCGAGCTGCTCGCGCGCCGCGGCATGGTCGCCACCGGAGTCGACTACGGCGCCACGCTCGCAACCCAGGCGGCGCAGTTCGCACCGACAGCGATCGGCGACGGCGAACGATTGCCGTTCCCGTCGGAGTCCTTCACGCTGGTCACGATGGAGTGCGTGCTCTCAGCGCTGCCCGACAAGCCCGCGGCGCTACGCGAGATCCGACGCGTGCTCGTGCCCGGCGGAACCCTCGTCCTCACCGACATGACGGTGTCGCGTCCGCTCCCCGAACCGCTCGACTCTCTGCTCGCCTGGGTGGCCTGCGCGGGCGGCGCCCTGTCGAGCCCGACGTACCACGACCTGCTCATGGCGCACGGCTTCGAGGTGCGGCGGTTGGAGGATCACAGCGCGACGGTCGGGGCCTTCGTCGCGAAGGCGCGGCGTCGCCTCGCGCTGCTGCGTGGTGCCATCAAGGTCGGGATCGTGCCCGATCCGGAGGCGATGATCGGACCCGAGCTGGACGCGCTGCGCGCCTCGAGCGACGCGTCCGGCGACCTCGTGACCTTCGGACGCAGCGTGCTCGGCGAGGTCGCCGACGCCGTGCGTGCCGGTCAGCTCGGTTACTGCGCGATCGTGGCCGGCCGCACGTGATCGCTGTCAGCGCGCCTCGCGTCGGGCGCGCGCGGCGGCGCGCTCCTCGGCGCCGTGCTTGGTCGACTCCATCGATGTGCGCACCGTCGCCTCCCACACCGGCCTGACCCAGCGGCGGGCCGCGATGCTGCCGAACCACCAGAAGTCGAGCCCGATCTCGCCGTGGTACGCGATGATCGTGCCAGTGCCGGAGTCGCGGAGCGTGAACTCCTCGACCGCGTGCGGCACCGGACCGCGCACGTGGCGGAACCGAACCCGCTCTGACGGCTCGAAGCCGACGATCTCGAGCGTCTGCGCGTTCGTGAAGCGAGTCTTGCTCCAATGTCGCGCGAGCACGAGATCCGTCCCGCGATCGACGACCTCGAGGTGATCCCGCAGCGACGCCGGCGTACGCCCGAGGTACGCAGCCGAGATCTGCTCATAGACCAGATCCCGGGGAGCAGCGACCTCGACCACGATCGGGCCGAGCGCGTGGATCGTCCGCCCCCAACCCGTGTCGAGTGTGATCTTGCCCACGCGCATCAGGCGCACCAAGATCACGACACCGACCGCGACGACTATGGCGAGAAGCGCGGCGACCCAGGTCATGACACCGTCGATCGAAGTTTCCGCAGGCGAGCGGTGCGAGGGCACGGAACGGGCGCGACGGGTACAGGGTCGGCGGTCGTTTCGGGTGCACGCAGGCGCGTCACGGCACCATCGTCGTAGTCCCGGTACCCCGATGTGGTGCGCGCCGGGCTCGGGAGCAGCCCGATCCGTTCGTAGTAGCGGACGGTCGAGGCGGGAATCCCAACTCGATCGGCAAGCTCCGAGATCCGCACGGTTCTCAGCCTAAACCCGGTATCCGGGTGCAAGGTCACGTCGCTCCTGCTCCGATTTCTCGGCGATGGGGCTTGACCTTGCATTCGAGTTCAAGGCGTACCGTCACGGTCGAGAGCAGTTCCGAGAAAAGAGAGCACACCATGAGCACGTTCACGCGAGACAACACCGAGGTTTCCTGGGAGATCGAGGGCGGTGGTCAGCAGTACACGGCCGAGGACGGCGGGATGGTCGTCGCGCTTGAGCGCTGGAACGCGGGCCTCGACACGACCGAGATGTTCGCCGAGCTACCGGACGGCGCCTGTCAGGAGCAGCACTGGGGCTACATCATCAAGGGCAGCATGACCATGCGCTACACCGACGGCCGGACCGAGACCCTGTCCGCAGGTCATCCCTGAAGGAGCGGGCCGGGTGAAGGGCCGATCCCGCTGCTTTCAGTGAGCGTTGCCAATGACCGGTGAATCTGACGTCAGAACGCCGCGCAGTGCTGTGTTCATCGCGTCGACGTCCGCGGCGGTCAACGTGCCGAGTCGGGCTTCGAGCAGGCTCGCCTCGATCGTCTGCAATCGGCCCATTTGCGCGATCACGACGGAGATGAATGCGCGACCGCGATACACCTCGGGTTCGAGCACCTGTGCCATCACTTCAGGGTCGACGGCGAAGTTGACGAGGAAGCAACGCCGGAAGACTGTCTCTACCGCCAGAGGATTCTTGGGAAGCGAGGCGTCGGGTTAGGTGCCTGACGACTGCGGCGATGGCCCGCGCCAACGGCGGATCGGGTCGCGTTGCGGGACGATATGCGCCAAGGAGCCACGAATCGCGGAGAGCCCGTCGTAGAGCGCCTCGGTGCCGGCGCGGATCGGTGCTGCGGCAGAAGAAGCGCGCGCAAGCCACGACGCTGCAGGGAGCTCGGCGCACACGCTCAGCAATGCTTGCCCGGCGCTCGAAATGGAGCCGTCGGGCTGCACAACATGGATGCTCTTCATCCGCTCCGCCTCGGACATCGGTGACAGCAATGATGCCGCGAGGGGATCTGAGAGCGGCAGAAGGTCGAGCCGCGTGTCGCGGTCCCACCCGTGCACGAGTGCCGCGCTTGCTCTGCAGAACTTGCAATGATCGTCATATAAGAGCACCGGATACGCGGGACGAATGCGGCCAGGCAGGTCGTTCACGAATGTGCGGCGTTCTTGGCAGTCATGACAATCAACGTAGCGATCTGCGGGAACGTGAGAACTCGGCGATCAGGGACGGTCAGACGTGCGGATCGCTCACGTCAACTCCGGGGGGATCGCCGCACGCCGTCGGTGAACGAGCTGCGCGGAACCCACGGCTGATCGTGGGGCGGCTCGACGTCCGGGTGGTGCGTCGGGTTCTCGCGCCGTCGGTCGTCACGGTTGCGCCGCCAGGGGCGCCACCCGCGGCTCTCGGTCTCCTGCTTCGCGCGACGTCTCTTCATCGTGACCTCCGTGACGGTTCCGTATCGGTGTGACTCGTGTCGTCGGGTGCCCGGCCGAGATGCCGGGTGAACCATCGGCCGGCCAGGTCGGCGACGGCGTCCAGCGTGCCGGGCTCCTCGAAGAGGTGCGTCGCCCCCGGCACGATCTCGACGACGTGCTCGCAGCGCATCTGGGCCGCGGCATCGCGGTTCAGCTCGATCACCCCGTCGTCGTGACCACCGACGATCAGCAGTGTCGGCGCGCGCACCGCGCCGAGGCGCGCGCCTGCGAGATCCGGACGACCGCCGCGTGACACGACGGCGCTGACACTTGCCCCGGGATCGGCGGCCGCCCACAGTGCCGCGGCGGCGCCGGTGCTGGCCCCGAAGTATCCGACGGGCAGGTCTGCGATGTCGGGTTGCCCGGCCAGCCACCCGGTGACCGTCGTGAGCCGCTCGGCGAGCAGCTGCACGTCGAAGACGTTCGCGCGGTCGACTTCCTCCCGCGTCGTGAGCAGGTCGAAGAGCAGCGTCCCGATCCCGCGCTCGTTGAGCTCGCGCGCCACCCATCGATTCCGCGGGCTGTGACGGCTGCTCCCGCTCCCGTGGGCGAAGACGACCACCCCGACCGCGTCGTCGGGCACCGTGAGATGTCCCGACAGCTCGACGGGGCCGGCATCGATCGTGACCTCTTCGTCGCGGGCGCGGGCCGGGGGATCGTCGTCGGAGGCGCCCGTGGCGGTGACCGGCGCCGCCGCGGCCTCGGCGAGCAGCGAGACGACGTCCTCGTCCGGCGTCTGCGCGAAGTCTCGGTACCACTGACCGACGGCGAAGAACGCGGTCGGTGTCTCGAGGCACACCACCTCGTCGGCATCGGGTGCGAGCGCGTGCAGCGAGTCGGGGGGAGCGACGGGGACGGCGAGCACAACGCGTCCGGCACCTCGAGCCCGCGCGACCTGAAGGGCCGCACGCACGGTTCCCCCGGTGGCGATCCCGTCGTCGACGATGATCACGGTGCGGCCCTCGATGTCGAGCGCCTCGCCGTCGCCGCGAAAGCGCCTCGCTCGCCGCTCGATCTCTTCGCGCTCGCGCCGCTCGACCGCGTCGATCTCGTCGGGCTTCACCCCGGTGAGCCGGATCACGTCGTCGTTCAATGCGCGGGCACCTTCCTCACCGATCGCGCCCATGCCGAGCTCGGGCTGGTGAGGAACCCCGAGCTTGCGGACCACGATGACGTCGAGCGGCGCGCCCAGCGCGCGCGCCACCTCGGCGGCGACCGGGACCCCACCCCGGGGCAAGCCGAGCACGATCGGGTGCTCGCCCCGCAGGTGCCCGAGACGCTCGGCAAGCCGTCGGCCGGCATCACGCCGATCACGGAACAACTGCATCCACCACCTCTTTCACCTCTTTCGCCGCCTCTCAGGGTGGCGGTCGCCGCCCGGCATCGACAGGGCCAGAGGTCCCGACGTCGGCCGGTCGGCCGTGCGGTTGGCCGGTCGGCCGTGGGTGCGCCCAGACGCCCCGACTCCCTGGTGTGAGATCGCGAGTCCGAGGCTCGCGAGCCACATTGGGACCTCCGCCCCTGCCCGGCGGGGCGTCTCGCGGTCGAGACTGCGGGTCGAGCCCATCGCGGCGGAGCAGCACTCGCCGGAGAGGAGAGCACATGGCCCCGGATCCTGTCCTCGGCGAGGTCGCCGTCCACGAGAGCGGTTCGGTGCCGCCGGATGCACGTTCCTATGCCAGCGAGAAGATCGGTCACGTCGCCAAGCTCGCACGCGGGTCCGTGCTCTTCGCCAAGGTGGATCTGATCGCTCGAGGGGATCCGGCTCGTGAGCTTCATGCATTGGCGAAGGCGGAGCTCGACATCGACGGCACGGTCGTGCGCGCCCACGGCGAGGCATCCACGATGCTCGCTGCGATCGATGAGCTCGAGGGACGACTCCGAGAGCGCGTGGAGCGCGCCGGTGATGTCGAGCGCGCACGTCATCTCCGCCATCGCGACCCTCGACCGTGGCGTCATGGCGACCCTCCGACGCATCGAACGCAGTCCTTCCCGCGCCCGGTCGACGAGCGGCAGATCGTGCGGCACAAGACCTTCGCCCTCGACCCGTTGACCCCCGACGAGGCGGCACTCGAGCTCGAGCAGCTCGATCACGACTTCTGGCTGTTCAACAACGCCGAGACCGCCGACGACAATGTCATCGCCCGTGCGCCGGACGGCGGGTACGAGCTCCTGGAGCCGCCAGCGGGGGATCGCCCCGCGCGGAGTGGAGACGGCCCGATTCGCGTCAGCGCGGTGCACCCCGGCGCCATGACCGTGGACGATGCGGTCGCGCTGCTGGATCTCGGCGACCAACCGTTCGTGTTCTTCCTCGACCCGGAGACGAGACGCGGCTCCGTGGCCTACCGGCGCTACGACGGCCACTACGGGCTCGTCACGTCGGCGGAGCCGAACGGCGGGTGAGACGGGTGAGACGCGCTCACCTCGCCGCGTAGGGGTCGTCGCGCAGCAGCCCCCGAAACTCGACGATCACCTACACTCCCGGGACGCACCCCGGCCCGCACGAGACCGACCGCGCGCGTTCGTTCGACGCCCTCCTTCCGCCGGAGATCGCACGCGCGGCGGAGCAGGTCGGCGTCGCGAAGGCGACCATGCGGTTCGACCGGCTGTTCGTCCTGGGCGTGCTCGCCGGGGCGTTCATCTCGCTCGGCGCGATGTTCTCGACGGTGGTGACCGCCGGCGGCGACCTCGCTCCCGGAGTCTCGCGCCTGCTGGCCGGGGCCGTGTTCTCGCTCGGTCTGATCCTGGTGGTCATCGCCGGCGCGGAGCTCTTCACCGGCAACAACTTGATGTCGATCGCGTTCGCGAGCCGTCGCATCCGTCTGCGGGCGCTCCTGCGCGCGTGGGGGATCGTCTACGTCGGCAACTTCGTGGGTGCGATCGCGACGGCACTCGTCGTGTACTGGTCGGGTGAGACGCGCGACGTCGCCGGTGTCGGTCAACGGGCGTTGGACATCGCCGCGACCAAGACCGACCTCGGGTTCGGCGAGGCCATCCTCCTCGGCGTGTTGGCCAACGCGCTCGTGTGCCTTGCCGTCTGGCTGGCGCTGTCGGCGCGGTCGGTCACCGACAAGATCGTCGCGATCATCCTCCCGGTCGCTGCATTCGTGGCGGCGGGCTTCGAGCACAGCATCGCGAACATGTACTTCATCCCGAGCGGCCTCTTCCTCAAGGAATGGGCGCCCGACAGCTTCTGGGCGAGCGCGCGACTCGGGCCCGCCCAGTACCGGGACCTGACCTGGTCGCGGTTCTTCGTCGACAACCTGCTCCCGGTGACGATCGGAAACATCATCGGCGGCTCGGTGCTCGTCGGACTCGTGTACTGGTACGTGTACCGGCGCGACGCCGATGGGTGAGACGCCCGCACCTGCGGGCGGAGCCGCGGTCGGGTGTCGGCCGACGACGGCGCAACGCGCGGTGTCGTCGTGGAGTCAGCCGGCGTTCGGCGCCGCAATCTCTGCCGGGATGTCGTAGCGCTCGACGTACCCGGCGAACCGCTCGCGCAGCTCGCCCGCGTCGAGGCCGTACTCGGCGAGATCGTAGCCGTGGGTGCCGAACTTGCCCTTCGGGTTCTCGGCGACGTACGCGCTGATCGCCGAGTAGGCACGCTCGCCGAGCTCGGCGCCGCACGCGCCGTAGATCGCCCCCACGGTGGCGAGGGGGTCGCGGACGAGGTCGGCATAGTGCACATCGATGACGGGATGGTCGGGGTGCGCGGCGCGGAACGCGTCGATCCGCGTGACCGACTCCTCGAGCATCGAGGTCCAGTGCTCGGCGATGTAGGCGCGGTGATCCGCGTCGCTGAACGTGCCCGAAAGCGTGCTGATGAGGCTGCAGACCGACGCCGCGAGCGCGGTGGGATCGCGGTGCAGGAGGACGAGCTGCGCATCGGGGTACACGGCCGTCAGCGCGTCGAGCGCGATCGCGTGATGCGGGCTCTTGAGCGTCCAACGGCCGCGCACGCCGCCGCTCTGGAGCACCTTCAGCGTGGTGCGGTGGTACTCGTACGCAGAGCGTTGGTCCGTCGCGAGGAGCCAGCGGCTGTACGAGGGCACGTTGGTGATCGCCTCCCACGACAGGCTCTTGAAGTCCTGACTCATCACGGCGATGCACTCGGTCGGGCCGTCGGCATCCTCGTGGTGGATCGCCTTCATGCGGGGGTTGAGCTGCTCGAGCATGTCCCCGCTCGCCTGCGCGGCGGCGACGCGCGGGCCGAAGCGGTGGCTCTGCGGTGTCGGCGGCGGCACGCTGTCGCCCGACTCCCACCGGAGCAGCGGCCGGTTGCCGGGGTCCTGATCGAGGAGGGAGCTGAGGAACGTCGTGCCGGCGCGGAACATCCCGATCACGACGATCGGGTCCTCGATGCGCTCGGCCTCGATCTCGGGATGCGCGCCGGCCCAGTCGACGACCTTCAGCCGGTTGACCAGCGCGGCGACGATCGTCCCTCGCACGGCGACGTCGCCGAGCTCGCTGAGCTCGGCTTCGGACGAGATCGAGTCGCAGAGGGCGGCGAGGCCGTCTCGGAACGAGTCGGGACCGAGGTCGACGAGCCCGGTCTGCGTGCACGCCTCGGCGACGACGTCATCGGGCTCGAGGGTCGTCGGCATCGGGAAGGCGGGAACGTACTGAGCAGCGTCGTGTGCGTCAAACTCAGGGACGGGGCGCGAGACTGCGGCCATGACCGAGATCTCCGATCGCTACCGCCGTCTCGCCGGGCTCTTCACCGACAAGGTCGCGGCCGTCCCCGCCGACCGTTGGGACACCCAGTCGCCGTGCGAGGAGTGGAACAGCCGCCAGCTCGTCGGGCACGTCGCCGACACGCAGGGCATGTTCCTCGGGCTCGTCGGCGAGTCGGCGGGCGACGCACCGTCCGTCGACGCCGATCCGCTCGGCGCGTGGACGGCGGCGCGCGACGCGGTCCAGCGCGCGCTCGAGGATCCCGCGGTGGCGGGCAAGGAGTTCGAAGGGCTCTTCGGACGCACGAGGTTCGAGGACGCGGTCGACCGGTTCCTCTGCTTCGACCTCGTGGTGCACGGTTGGGACCTCGCGCGCGCGGCCGGGCTCGACGACACGATCGCGCTCGACGACGCGCGGCGCACCGCCGCGCTCGCCTCGCAGTTCGGTGAGTCGCTGCACTCCCCGGGCGTGTGCGGTCCCGAGGTCGAGGTCGCGGCGGACGCCGACGAGCAGACGCAGCTCCTCGCGTTGCTCGGCCGAACCCCCTGACGTCGGCGCGCGGACCCGTGCGGGGCGCTCGGGGCTAGACGAAGGTGGACTCGAGGCTCAGGCCGTACTCGGGGAAGGCGCCGATGGCGATGGTCTGGATCGAGCCGCCGCCGCGGCCGCCGCCGACCGGGTCGTCGACGAGGACGACGCAGTCGCGGTGCTGGTGGATCCGGCGCGCGACGTCGATCGTGTCGCACGCGTCGTGGTGGTCGCCGTCGACGTGGAGCTCGCCGCGCCACTGACCGTGGCGCGCGCCGTCGAGCCCGAAGTAGAGGCCGGTGCCGAGATGGAAGCCGGTGCCGTGCTCGACCGGCGCGACCTCGACCGGCCGCTCGCTGCCGTCGGACATCACGAACGTGATGGTGCCGCCGAGGAAGCGCCGGTTCGTGTCGTCGAGCTGCACGTCGAAGCGGGCGTCGGCGAACGTGTCCTCGGTGCCGTCCGGGTGCTCGACGCCGCCGCGCAAGCGTCGGCCCGGTGCACCGGGCAGGTTCGACTCCATGAAGTAGTGGAAGAGGGCGTAGCGCGACCCGTCGGGTCGTTCGAGGAGCCAGGGCGCCCAGCTCGTGAACGAGCGCGGGTCGCGGATGCGAGTCGGCGGCTCGAGGTCGGGGAGCGGGTCACCCACCTGCATGCGTACACCCCAGGAGTGGTCACGAGTCCCCGCCCAACCCTGCGCGACGTCGACGCGTGTGCCGTCGACCTCGATCCAGCCCTCGGCCGTCCCGGTCTGGTGGTACCGGACGACGTCGTTGACCACCCGGTTGTCGTGCGGCGACCGGTGCAGCTCACGGTTCTCCATGCGGGCCGGGACCACGCCACGGATCGTCAGGTCGAACGCGATGGGCTGCACGTCGTTGGGCTCGAGGCGGATGCGCACCGCCGACATCGGCTCGACGATGTCGTAGTGCAGCGGCCCGACGCCGACCCGCTCGGGATCGGTGTGCAGGGCGCGTGACCCGCGCACCGTCCACTGCTCGGTGCCGCGTGAGACGCCGCCGAACGCGTCGAGCACGTTGCGGTTCGTGTACTTCCCGAGTCCGAACAGCACCTGGAGCGACCCGTCGAGCGCGCACGCCTGGAGCCAGAGCTTCTCGGTCCAGTTGACGTCGGTGGTGCCGACGGACGCGAACGTGTCGACGGTCTGGTGCTGGAGCGTCTCGTCGGCCCCGACGAGGGGCCCGATGGAGGGATCGCTCACGCGGGGACGCGGCTGCGCGGGGCGAGCACCGCGGGCAGCCCTTCGATGCCGTTCATCAGGGTGGAGAGCAGGCGCTCGGGCTCACCCGTGATCTCGTACTCGGGGGCCCGGGTCAGCAGGTCCTCGAACAGCACCTGCGCCTCGAGCCGGGCGAGGCTCGCGCCGAGGCACACGTGCGCGCCGAACCCGAAGGCGACGTGCGCGGGGTCGGCCGCGCGGGACACGTCGAGCGTGTCGGCGGTCGGTCCGAACGCCGACGCGTCGCGGTTGCCCGACGCGTAGAGCATCACGAGGTAGTCGTCGGCGGCGATGTGCTTCCCGGCGAGCTCGGTGTCGTGTACGGCAGTGCGCGCGAACGACTTGATGGGGGTGACCCAGCGGAGGAGCTCCTCGACCGCGTCCCGCATCCGCCCGCGCGGATCCTCGGCGAGCCAGGCGCGTTGGTCGGGATGCTCGTGCAGCGCGATCGCACCGCCGCTGATGAGGTTGCGCGTGGTCTCGTTGCCCGCGACCAGCAACGACATGCAGAACACGATGAGCTCGGGGTCGGTGAGGCGCTGGCCGTCGACCTCGGCGTCGACGAGCCGCTGGAGGATGTCGTCACGCGGCTCCGCCCGGTGCGCAGCGATGCCCTCGCTCATGTACGCGACGAACTCCGACACGATCCCCAGATCCGCCTGGAGCCCGTCGGCGGCCTTGATGGTCTCGTCGGACCAGACGCGGAACTGGCGTTGCTCCACCTCGGTCATCCCGAGCAGCTCGGCGATCACGAGGAGGGGGAGCGGCACGGCGACCTGCTCGACGAAGTCGACCTCGTCGTGGAGCGGGACGGCGTCGAGCACCTCGGCGGTCAACGCGCGGAGGTGCGGCTCCATCTCGGCGACGGCCCGCGGGGTGAACGCCCGGCTCACGATCGCCCGGTACCGCGGGTGCTCGGGCGGATCCATCTCGAGGATCGAGGGCGCGCTCACCGCGCGCTCGGTGGAGTGCGCGCGCTTCGGGTCGTTGACGAGCACTCCGTGCGCCGACGAGAAGCGCGCGGGGTCGCGTGAGACCTCGCGGATCTCGTCGTAGGTCGAGACCACCCACCGGCCGTCGCGCCACTGGTGCACGGGGTCGTGCGTGCGCAGCCAGGTGTAGGTCGACTCGACGTCGTCGAGCCACCAGTCCTTGTCGTCGGGTGCGACCCGCGGAGCGTCCATCGCCGGCGTCAGGGAGCGGTCGAGAGGTAGCGGTCGATGACCTGGTGGAGGTGCAAGAGGTTGCTCTCCTGGCGCTTCGCGAGGCGGATGGCGGTGCACCCACTCGACTTCATACCCGCTTGGACGCGCCCCATGTTGGCGTAGTCCTGGTTGGTGATCAGGCCCCAGTCGCGTTCGTGCCAGTCGTCGAAGCGCCGGCGCTCCGGCATCTCCCACCGGTCCGGGTCCTCCGGCCACTCGAGCACCCAGGTGTCCTTGATCGCGCTGTCCGGATCGGTGCCGTTGGGCCGCACGCGGAAGAGGATCGCGCTGCCCGGATAGATCGGGCCGACGAGGTTGGGGAACCAGAAGACGTCGTCGGCGCTCGTCATCTGGTCGAGGTCGAGGCCCGTGACGTCGAAGCCGCGCGCGGCGAGCAGCTCGCGCCTTCGTCGCTGGTATGCACCGAGCAGCTCACCACGAGGCAGGTCGGCGGCGATGAGCTCGTCGACGGCCGCGCGCTCCTCGCCGAGGAACGCGCCGCCGAGCCCGGCGACGAGCCCGCGCAGGATCTTCGCCTCGTCGACATCGGACGCGTCGATCCCCAGGCGCGGACTCGGCTCGAGCGTGCGGCGCGCGTTGGCGAGTCGGCCGTAGTGCGCGTGCGTCTCGAACTGCTCGTACTGGATGCCGACGTCGTCGACCCACGGCAGCGTCTCGGGGTGCGTGCCCTGCACGTGGTACCCCTCGCTGAACGCCTCGATGACGACCTTCCAGTTCGCGGGGAGCACCGTCGTGAGGTACGAGCGGAAGCGCAGCTGCTCGAGGTGGTACGGCGCGAGCAGCGTCGGCAGGGGATCGAGGAAGTCCCACAGCGGCGGCGCGTCGCGGTCGAGGCAGACGAACACGAAGCCGCCCCACGTGTCGACGCGCACGGTGCCGAGCCGCAGGTTCTCGGGCAGGTCGGGGAACTCGGCGGGATCGACGACCTCGACGAGGCGCCCGTCGAGCGCGTAGCGCCATGCGTGGTACGGGCAGCGGATGTCGCCGCCGTCGTCGCACGCGTCGAAGTGCCCGCGGCCCTCGCCGAGTCGTGTCCCGCGGTGCAGGCAGCTGTTGAGCAGGGCGCGGAGCGTGCCGTCGCGGTTGCGCACCACGAGGATCGACTCCTCACCGATCGTGTACTCGAGGTAGTCGCCGGGGTCGGGGAGCTCCTCCTCGCGCCCGGCGACCTGCCAGACCCGGGCCCACATGCGGTCGAGCTCGAGGTCGAGGAACTCGCGCTCGAGGTAGCGCTCCTTGGGGATCATCCCGTCGTCGCGGACGGGCCACGCAGCGGCGCGCACCTCGGGCATAGCGGTAGTTTCGCACGGGCGCCGAGCAGCGGTCCGGTGGTGCTTTGGCGTCGGAAATGTGCCGTGGCGGCAGGTTTCTGACGCCAAAGCATCGTTCGCCGCCCGCGCCGAGAGTGGAGACCATGGAGTTCAACCTCGCGGACCTGTTCGAGTCGATCGCCGATGCCGTGCCCGGGCGGGAGGCCGTGGTGTACGGCGACCGTCGGCTCACGTACCGCGAGCTCGACGAGCGGGCGAACCGGTGCGCGCACGCGCTGGGCGCGCTGGGGGTCGGGCCGGGCGAGCACGTGGGGCTCTACCTGCGGTCGTGCCCGGAGTTCCTCGAGGCGATGCTCGGTTGCTTCAAGCTGCGGGCCGTCCCGATCAACGTGAACGACCGCTACGTCGCGGCCGAGGTGGTGCCCGTCTCCGACGATGCCGACCTCGTCGGGCTGGTGCTGGACGACGGGCGTCCGGGTTCGGCCGACGAGCTCCGCATCGACGACCGGTGGATCGTGACGGTCGGCGACGACGGCGACTACGAGCAGCACCTGGCCCGCGCGTCGGCGGCGCGCGACTTCCCGGCGCGGTCGGGCGACGACCACTACATCCTCTATACGGGCGGCACCACCGGCCGTCCGAAGGGGGTCGTGTGGCGACAGGAGGACATCTTCTTCACCGCCGTCGGCGGCGGGAACCCGGGCGGCCTGCCGCTCGAACGGGCCGAGGAGCTCGCGCCCGCCGTGCTCGCCGCGCCGAACCAGCGCATCGGCGTGTTCCTGCCTCCCGACGACCCCGGGCCGGGGGAGTTCATCGCGCTGTCGCTCGGTCCCTTGGCGCACGCGAGCGGCCAATGGCTCGCGCTCGGCACGCTGCTCGGCGCGGGCACGTTCGTGATCTACGACGCGCCGTCGATGGACATGGCGCACGTGCTCGACCTCGTCGAGCGGGAGCGCGTCGGCATGCTCACGCTGGTGGGCGACGCGACCGCTCGTCCGCTGCTCGACGCTCTGCTCGCGAACCCGGGGCGATGGGACACGTCGTCGCTGCGACTGCTCGGGTCGGGCGGGAGCATCCTGTCGGCCGAGGTCAAGGACGGGCTGCTCGGCGCGCTGCCGTCGGCGGCGGCGGTGTTGGAGGCGATCGGGTCGTCGGAGTCGCCGAGCCAGGCGGTGTCGCTGACGACGCAGGGGGCCGCGGCGTCGCGGTCGCTGACGTTCTCGCCGAAGGCCGAGACGATGGTCGTCGACGAGGAGCTCCAGCCGATCCCGCCGGGGTCGGGGCGGGTCGGGCGGCTCGCGACCCGCGGGCGCACGCCGATCGGGTACCACAAGGACCCCGAGGCGTCGGCGCGCACGTTCGTCGAGATCGACGGCGTGCGTTGGACGTTGCCCGGCGACATGGCGTCCGTCGATTCCGACGGCACGATCCATCTGCACGGGCGCGGCTCGCTGTGCATCAACACCGGCGGGGAGAAGGTGTACCCCGACGAGGTCGAGGCGGCGCTGAAGGCGCATCCGCAGGTGTTCGACGCGTTGGTCGTCGGTGTGCGCGACGTGACGTGGGGCGAGCGCGTCGTCGCGGTGGTACAGCCCGTCGACGGGGCAGCGCCGACGCTCGACGAGCTCGGCACCCACTGCCGCAGCTCGCTCGCCGGGTACAAGGTGCCGCGCGCGCTGTGTGTCGTCGACGAGGTCCGGCGCAACCCTGCGGGCAAGCCCGACTACGAATGGGCCAAATCCGTCGCCACCACGTCGACGCCCTGAACCCCTTGATGCGTCCCTCACCGTCGCCAGGCGGGTCGAGGGACGCATCCCGATGATTGCTGGGTCGCGTCGGGCGCGCACCCGCCGTCGACGACGGCGAGCCGCGCATCCCGGGGTCAGGCGGTGCGGAGGAGGAACTCGGCGTTCCCACCGAACAGGCCGGGATGCTCGGCCGGGTCGCAGCCGCTGCGCCGGTAGTCGTCGATCGGCGTGGCTGTGCCCTCGGAATGTGGGTAGTCGGAGCACGCCATGAAGAGGTCGCCGGCCTGGCGCTCGAGCCGCTCGGGCATCTCGTAGGAGAACGCGGCGACGCGCACCTGCCGACGGAAGTAGTCGGCCGGGCGTAGCGACAGCGGTGCGGGCACCCGTCCGTTGAGCTTCGCCGTGAACTCGTAGCCCCCGTCCAGCATCATCAGGAACTGCGGCACCCACATCGCGGACAGCTCGACGATGCCGAGGCGCAGGTCGGGGAGGGCGTCGAGCGTGCCGTTGACGATCAGGTCGGTCAGCGCGAGTGCCGCGGGCGTCCAGAGGAACACCGACTCGACGACGTTGACCAGGCCCTCCTCGGTGTCGTCGGTGTACCAGGCGTCGTCGAAGACGCGGGGCTGGTCGGCGACGTGGAAGACGGGCGTCATCCCGTGGTCGACGAACGAGCTCCACGCGCGGCGCAGATCGGGGTGCGAGAGCGGCTTCCCGTCGACGAGCGCGGGCGCGATCATCGCCAGCCTCACGCCACCGGCCGCGAGGTCGTCGAGCTGGCCGTCGAGCCAGTCGAGGTCGCGCAGCGTGAGGTGCGCGACGGGGTGGAGCGTGGCGCCGCTGTCGTGGACGACCGTGGTGCACCACCGGTTCCAGGCGCCCATGTTCGTGCGCAGCGCAGCGAGGTCGGCACCGACCCGCCGCTCCCAGAGCAGCCCGAAGTTGGGGAAGCAGACGGCCGCGTCGAAGCCCATACCGTGGACGCGCTCGGCGCGCGCCGCCGGGTCCCAGAAGTCGACGGGCAGCGCGTCGTCGTAGCGGTACGGCGCGTCGGCACCCGCCTCCTGTTGGCGGCGTCGCTCGCCGATGACATCGGTCTCGCCGGGCGCTTGCACGTCGGCCATGCCGATGCGCTGCCCGCGCCACGTCACCCAGGCGTACCCCTGGTCGTCGTCCTCGATCGCCAGTGCGTCGTCGCGCTCCGACGGGTCGGCGTTGTCGTGCCACAGGCCCCGCGGCTCGTAGAGGTGCTGGTCGCAGTCGATCATCGCGGTCATCGCACGCGTTCCCCCCGTGTGCTGCCGTAGATGCGTCTCTCGACCCGCCTCACGACGGTGAGGGACGCATCAAGAAGAGGTTAGGGGGCCGCGGCCGTGGTGGTGGCGAGGAAGGTGTCGACGAGGTGCGTCGCGGCTCGGCGGGCGCGGGGCTGCTCGGCGGCGGTGCGGGCGACGAGCTCGTCGGCGGTGAGGCCGGCCCGGGCGACGGGCCCGGGGTCGGTCGTCGCCCACCGGCCGACGATCTCGGGCGTCACCTCCGGGTGGAACTGCACCGCCAGCGCCGAACCCAGCCGGAACGCCTGCGGTCCCACATCGCTGCGGGCGAGGAGCGTCGCGCCGGGCGGGCCGGTGAACGTGTCGCGGTGGAACTGGAACCACGGCCCGGGTGCGATGGGGAGCGCGCCGCCCGCGCCGCCCGCCCGGGCGTCCGCCCGGGTGTCCGAACCGGGTCGCGGCTCCACCTCCATCCAGCCCAGCTCGGTGTGCGCCGCCGCCCGCACCTCGCCCCCGAGCGCCGCCGCCAGCATCTGTGCGCCGAAGCAGATCCCCAGCACGGGCACGCCCGCGCCGACCGCGTCGGCCACGAAGGCGCGCTCCCGGTCCACCGGCTCGCGCACCGCGTCGCCGTACACCGACCATTCCGAGCCCAGCACCAGCACGAGGTCGGCGGTCCCGGCAGGGGGCCAGCCCCCGTCGGTCGCCTCCCGCACCAGGATCTCGAGCCGGTACCCGCGGGCGGCGAGAGCCTCGCCCACCAGCCCCGGATCCGCGTCGTCGCGGTTGGCGAGCACGAGGGCGGTGGGCACGGAGCGGAGCGTACGGCGACGCGCCAGTACGATGGCTTGCTCCATGGCTACCCAGCTGTCGCACCTCGACGCGCTCGAGGCCGAGTCGATCCACATCTTCCGTGAGGT
>JBBDWT010000105.1:0-12336 GCA_040902705.1 Acidimicrobiia bacterium
CCCCACCTCCCAAGTGGTGGACGCGACCCACCAGCCACTGTGGTCAGAGCACTAGACGACCGGGGTCGGGCGGGTCGGGCGGGCCCTCAGGCGGGCCCTCAGGCGGGCGGGGGACCGGGCGGGAAGCGGATACCGGGCTGCACCAACGAACGCAGCTCACCCATGCGGGGATAGAACGCGTTCCCCGGACAGCTCGTCTGATCCACGTCTCGATGACTGATGATCCCGAACGAGAAGTACGCGATCTCCCCCGGCGGCCAGTTCTGGCAGTTGCACGGCGAGCTCAGCACGCGAGTGCTGAACGGCAGCGACGGGTCGACGTGGGCGATGCTCAGCCGCCATCGCAACAGGTTGGCCACGGCGTTGAACTGCTCGCCCGGCGGCTGCGCACCCGTGTAGTCGCCGAGCATGGCGACGCCCACCGACTGGGTGTTGAACCCTCCGGCATGGCCGCCGATCACCGGCTTCGTGATGCCACCGTCGCGGCCCTCGAAGATCGTCCCGAAGCGGTCGACGAGGAAGTTGTAGGCGATGTCGCAGTAGCCGAGCGTCCCCATGTGGTACGCCTGGATGCCGCGCACCATCGTCGCACTCTGCCCCGGCGAGTAGTTGTTGCTGTTGACCGTGTGGTGCACGATCGCGTACTTCAGCGACGAGGCGTAGTCGGGGGTGCCGCACGCGAAGCCCTGCGCGCCCCAGCCGGCTCGGACCACCATCGCCGGCACCGCCGGGTAGTCGCCGGTCTGGGCCGGGGGAAGCCCCGCGGGCGGGGGGGGCGGAGCAGCGGGGACGCACGACGCCAGCAGGAGCGCGCCCACGCCGATGGCGACGAGCTTCGCCCGCCGGGCACGCCACGGCGACCAGCCGAATGCCACCGCGGCGAGCAACACGATCGACGCGCCGAGCGCGATCCCGAACAGCCACTTGTCCGTGCCGTCGAGCGGCCCGAGCACCCCCGACGCCGCCCCCGCCGCTCCATCGGGAGCGGGCGGCGTCGAATCGACCACGGCGGCGACGGTCACGTCGGTCGCGGTCCCTTCGTCGACCGTGACCCGCACCGCGGTGGCGTCCTCGCCGATCCAGACCGGGTCGGTCGCATGCTCGTTCTCGCTCGCTGCCGCCGCGACCGGGGCGACGTCCTTGGTCCCGTCGTCGGCGGCGAGGTCCGCGGCCTCGACCGGCGGTGCCGGCGACCAGGTGCCGTCCGACGAACGGGCCTCGATCGTGAACGACGCGGCGGGATCGCCGTCCCACTTCACGCCCACGATCGACGAGTCGATCGGCGTGGCCGTCGACTGCCAACCCGGGACAGCGGGATCAGGCGCAGCCGGTGTCGCGGCGTCGGGGGCGACAGGAGCGGCGGGCTCGACGGGCACGTCCTCGACGGAGGTCGACGGCGGCGGCGGCTCCTCCAGCGCGAGCACAGGCGTGCCGAGCAGAACGAGCGCGAGAGCGGGCAGCAGCAGGAGTCGGCGCATGGACGAGAGGATCCTCAGGTCGTCGAGGGCTTCCCGGTGCTCACCCGTACTCACACGGGTCACAACGGCCTCCACCCGCACATCAGTCTCGCGCGGACGGCGACCGCAGGACAACGGTTGGTGACATCGGAGATGTCGCGGCTGATCGCCGCCTTCGTCTCCGGGGCCAGCACCGGCCTCGTCTCCCGGACCGCCGGAGCGGTGGGCGCCGGGGGCCCACCGCTACCGTTGGGGAATGGCGACCAAGAGGGAGCGTCGCGGGCTCGATGCCTGGAACGAGCTCGCCTCGAGCGAGCTGAAGGGCAAGGACACCGATGCCCTGATCTGGGAGACGCCCGAGGGCATCCCCGTGAAGCCCCTCTACACGGCGGCCGACCTCGAGGGCCTCGAAGCCGTCGACAGCCTGCCGGGCCTCCCGCCCTTCCTCCGGGGTGTCCGGGCGACGATGTACTCCAACCGCCCCTGGACCGTCCGCCAGTACGCGGGGTTCTCGACCGCCGAGGACTCGAACGCCTTCTACCGGGCGAACCTCGCGGCAGGACAGACGGGCGTCTCGGTCGCCTTCGACCTCGCGACGCATCGCGGGTACGACAGCGACCACCCCCGGGTGGTCGGTGACGTCGGCATGGCCGGAGTCGCGATCGACTCCGTCGAGGACATGAAGATCCTCTTCGACGGCATCCCGCTCGAGAAGATGTCGGTGTCGATGACGATGAACGGCGCGGTGCTCCCCGTGCTCGCGGGCTACATCGTCGCCGCCGAGGAGCAGGGCGTCACCCAGGATCAGCTCTCCGGGACCATCCAGAACGACATCCTCAAGGAGTTCATGGTCCGCAACACCTACATCTATCCGCCCGAGCCGAGCATGAGGATCGTCGCGGACATCATCCAGTACACGTCGGCGAACATGCCGCGCTTCAACTCGATCTCCATCTCCGGGTACCACATGCAGGAAGCCGGCGCGACGGCTGTGCAGGAGCTCGCCTTCACCGTCGCCGACGGCCTCGAGTACGTCCGTACCGCGACCGAGCGCGGGCTCGACGTCGACGCGTTCGCGGGGCGGCTCTCGTTCTTCTTCGCGATCGGCATGGACTTCTTCATGGAGGTCGCGAAGCTCCGCGCCGCGCGACTCCTGTGGTCACGCGTGATGGCACAGTTCGATCCGAAGAAGACCGGCTCGCTCATGCTCCGCACGCACTGCCAGACGTCCGGGGTCTCGCTCACCGAGCAGGACCCACACAACAACATCGTGCGGACGACCCTCGAAGCGCTTGCGGCCGTGCTCGGTGGCACGCAGAGCCTGCACACCAACAGCTTCGACGAGGCGATCGCGCTGCCGACCGAGGCTGCCGCCCGCACCGCTCGCAACACGCAGCTGATCATCGCCGAGGAGAGCGGCGTCACCCACGTCGTCGATCCACTCGGCGGCTCGTACTACATCGAGGCGCTCACGAGCTCGCTCGCCGCGCACGCCTGGGAGCTCATCCAGGAGGTCGAGGCGCTCGGTGGCATGACCAGGGCGGTCGAGTCCGGGATGCCCAAGCTCCGGATCGAGGAGTCCGCGGCGCGGCGCCAGGCGCGGGTCGACCGCGGCGAGGAGACGATCGTCGGCGTCAACAAGTACCGCCTCGATGACGAGCCCGAGATCGACTTCCGCTCGGTCGACAACACCGCGGTGCGCGAGTCGCAGATCGCGCGGCTCGAGCAGATCCGTGCCGCCCGCGACGAGCAGGCATGGCGAGCGGCGCTCGACCGACTCGCCGAAGGCGCTCGGGGCAACGGCAACCTGCTCGAGCTCGCGATCGACGCGACCCGTGCCCGGGCCACGGTCGGCGAGATCTCCGACACCCTCGAGCAGGTGTTCTCGAGGCACCGGGCCGAAGTTCGTACCATCTCCGGCGTGTACGGCGGCATCTACGAAGGCGACGCGGGGTACGACCAGATCCGCCGCGAGGTCGACGAGTTCGCGAAGGCGGAAGGTCGCCGGCCCCGCATGCTCGTCGTGAAGATGGGCCAGGACGGGCACGACCGCGGCGCCAAGGTCATCGCGACCGCGTTCGCCGACCTCGGCTTCGACGTCGACGTCGGACCGCTGTTCCAGACGCCCGAGGAAGCCGCCCGGGACGCCGTCGAGAACGACGTGCACGTCATCGGCGTCAGCAGCCAGGCAGCCGGACACAAGACGCTCGTGCCCGAGCTCGTCGCGCAGCTCCGAAAGCAGGGGGGCGACGACATCGTCGTGGTGTGCGGCGGCGTGATCCCCGCCTCGGACTACGACTTCCTCCGCGACGCCGGCGTCGCCGCGATCTTCGGGCCCGGGACGAACATCCCCGAGGCCGCCTCGGAGGTCCTCGCACTGCTCCGTCGCTCTCCCTCCTAGCCCGAGCGACGACAGTGCTTGTCCATACCCGAGCAGTGCGAGACGCGGATGCGAAGCATGACTGAGCTCGCGGCGCAGGTGCTCCAAGGCGATCGGCGCGCGCTTGCACGCGCGATCACGCTCGTGGAGTCGACGCGACCCGATCACCAGGCCGAGGCCGACGCGCTGCTCGCCGAGCTGATGCCCCACACGGGTGGGTCGGCGCGCGTGGGGATCTCGGGCGCACCGGGCGTGGGGAAGTCGACGTTGATCGAGGTCCTCGGCGTGTCGCTCGTCGACGAGGGCGAGCGCGTCGCTGTGCTCGCCGTCGACCCGTCGTCGACGCGCACCGGTGGCTCGATCCTCGGCGACAAGACGCGCATGGAGGAGCTCGTGCGTCGTCCCGAGGCGTTCGTCCGCCCGTCACCCACCGGCGGGACGCTCGGAGGCGTCGCGCGTCGGACGCGCGAGGCGTCGCTGTGCTGTGAAGCTGCAGGGTTCGACGTCGTGCTCGTCGAGACGGTCGGTGTCGGGCAGTCGGAAGTCGCGGTCGACGGGATGGTCGACACGTTCGTGCTGCTCGTCGCGCCGGCGAGCGGCGACGAGCTCCAGGGCATCAAGCGCGGGATCATGGAGCTGGCCGATGTCGTCGTCGTGACCAAGTCCGACGGTGACCTCGAGCGCGCCGCCGCGGCGACGGCCGCCGACTACGCGAACGCGCTGCGCCTCATCCGCCCGAAGTCCGAGGCGCTGGCCGCAGCGGGGTTCACTGTGCCTGTGGTCCCCTGCTCGTCGACGCTGCCGCGCGGGATCGACGACGTGTGGGCCGCGATCCAGACCCACCGCACGGTGCTGGCGGCCTCGGGGGAGCTGGAGCGCCGCCGGGCCACGCAGGCCCGCGACTGGATGTGGGCCGAGATCGGGACCGCGCTCGTGGAGCGCCTCCGGGCCCACCCTGCGGCGGCGTCCGAGGCCGCCCGCCTCGAGGCCGAGGTCGAGGCCGGCCAGCTCCCCGCGCCGGTGGCCGCGACCCGGGTCCTCGACGCCTTCGGGGCCTGAGCTCGACGCGGGCTGATCGACGCGCGAGCAGCGCGTCCGGTCACGCGCACGCCCGCGGCGAGTCGACAGGGCACTCACCTCGCTCGACCCCTGGCGGAGGCGCCCGTGCCCGTGTCGCTCACCATCCAGCCGTGGCCCGACCCCGTGCTCGACACCGTCGGACACGATCCCCGCTCGATCTACGCCGAGCGGTTCTGGCTGCCCACCCTCGGGCCGACGGCGCTCCTCCTCTTGCGCCATCTCGCGACGAAGTTCGACACCAACCCGCGCGGCATCGAGCTCCCGGTCGCCGACACGTCGCGCGCGCTGGGGCTCGGCGAACGCGAGGGGTCGAGCTCGCCGATCGTCCGTTCACTCACGCGCCTCGAGGCGTTCGAGCTGGCGTGCAGCGACGGCCGCGCCACCGTGGCGGTACGCCGTCACCTGCCGCCGGCGAACCGCCGACACCTTCGCCGTCTCCCCGCGTCGGTCCAGGCCGAGCACGCCGCCTGGGCCGAGGCGCGCCTGGCCGAGCCGCCGTTGGCGGACGCGCGCCGGCGAGCGCGCTGCGTCGCGCTCGCGCTGCTCGAGCAGGGCGACGACGCCGATCACGTCGCCCACGTGCTCGCGTCCACGGGCTTCCACCCGGCTGTGTGCCATGACGCTGCACGGTGGGCCCAAGCACGACACCACGACGCGTCACGCGAGGTCGGTCTGACCGCGTAGCGTCGGCCGCATGAGCACGGCCGACGTCGATGCCATCGCGCAGTGGATCGCCGCCGCGCGCCAGCTCGTCGTGCTGACCGGTGCCGGGGTCTCGACGGAGTCGGGCATCCCCGACTTCCGGGGGCCCCAGGGCGTGTGGACCAAGAACCCCGAGGCCGAGAAGACCGCGACGCTCTCGTACTACGTCGGTGATCCCGAGATCCGAAGGCGCGCGTGGGAGCACCGCGTCAACAGCGAGATGTGGCAGGCGGAGCCCAATGCCGGGCACCGCGCGCTCGCGGAGCTCGAACGGGTCGCCGCGCTGCACACGCTCGTGACGCAGAACGTCGACGGCCTGCACCAGGCGGCGGGGTCGTCACCCGGGCGCATCATCGAGATCCACGGCACCGTGCACGACGCCAAGTGCCTCTCGTGCGGCTGGCGCGGCCCGATGGGAGCGGTGCTCGAACGCGTCCGGGCGGGCGAGGACGACCCCGCGTGCCGCGAGTGCGGAGGGATCCTCAAGTCGGCGACGATCTCCTTCGGCGAGAGCCTCGTGCCGGAGGACCTCCAGCGGGCCCAGCTCGCCGCCCAGGGCGCCGACCTCTTCCTCGCGGTCGGGACGTCGCTCGGGGTGTACCCGGCGGCGGCGCTCCCCGAGATCGCGCTCACCCGCGGTGCCCGTCTCGTCGTGCTCAACGCCCAGCCGACGCCGTTCGACGACGCGGCGAGCGCCGTGCGTCGGGACCAGGTCGGCGACCTTCTCCCGGCGCTCGTGGCCGAGGTCCAGCGGCAGGTTGGGAATTTCCGACCGCCGGGGTAGCCTTTTACCCCGTATTCGTACGACCGCTGCGATCGATCCGAGAACGACCAAGGGGAACCACCGATGCCCGGCTTCCGCGACCTCCTGGCCAAGGCCAAGGAGCACATCCGCGAGATCGACCCCGCCGGGGCCCAGGCGCGTCTCGACGACGCGACGTTCCTCGACGTGCGTGAGCAGGACGAGTTCGAGCAGGGCACGATCCCGAACGCGGTGTTCATCCCCCGTGGGCACCTCGAGAGCCAGGTCGAGAGCCGGCTCACCGACAAGGACGCGCCGATCGTCGTCTACTGCGCCGGCGGCATCCGCTCCGCGTTCGCGGCGGAGACGCTCCAGGACCTCGGCTACACCGACGTCGTGTCGATGGCCGGTGGCTTCGGCCGTTGGAAGAACGAGGACCGCCCCTGGGTGACGCCGGCCGTCCTGACTCCTGAGCAGCGCAACCGCTACGGCCGCCACATCCTCCTTCCCGAGGTCGGTGAGGCGGGCCAGCAGAAGCTCCTCGAGAGCCGCGTCCTCCTGCTCGGAGCGGGCGGACTCGGCAGCCCCGCCGCGCTCTACCTCGCGGCCGCCGGCGTCGGCACGCTCGGCATCGTCGACATGGACGTCGTCGACGCGTCGAACCTCCAGCGCCAGATCCTCCACAACGTCGACCGCATCGGCGAGCGCAAGGTCGACTCCGCGAAGAAGACCCTGACCCAGCTCAACCCCGACGTCGACGTCGTCACCTACGACGTGCGCTTCGGTGCCGACAACGTCCTCGACATCCTCGACGGCTACGACGTCGTCGTCGACGGCACCGACAACTTCCCCACGCGCTACCTCCTCAACGACGCATCGCTGATCAAGCGCATCCCGGTGGTGCACGGGTCGATCTTCCGGTTCGAGGGGCAGGTGACGGTCTTCGAGCCCTACGAGGGCCCCTGCTACCGGTGCCTCCTCCCGGAGCCGCCACCGCCCGAGCTCGCGCCGAGCTGCGCGGAGGCCGGGGTGCTCGGCGTGCTGCCCGGGATCGTCGGCTCGATCCAAGCGCTCGAGGCGATCAAGCTCGTGCTCGACCTCGGCGACCCGCTGATCGGTCGCCTGCTCGCCTACGACGCGCTCGAGGAGTCGTTCCGCACGTTCAAGGTGCGCCGCGACCCGATGTGCCCGGCGTGCGGCGAGGACGCCGGCGAGATCGTGATCGCCGAGTACGACGACCTCTGCCTTCCGCATGCCGTCGGGCCCGACGGTCAGGTCATCGCCGCGCGCTGACCCCACCAGCCCCGCCCGGCCGCTGACCGAGTCAGCCCGTTCGTCGTCGTGCGCGTGCCCGCGCCACGCCCGGGATCCGCAGCGCGCGTGCACGGAGTCGCCACGTGAGCGTGCGGTCCCGGGCCGCGAGCTCGTCGAGGAGCTCCGCGTGGAGCGCCCGGTCGTCCGTGAGCACCTCCATGACATTCCGGAACTCGTCGACGAGCTCCGCGTGGCGCGCCCGCTCGTCGGTGATCGCCTCCATGGTCTGCCGGTGCCACTCGCTGATGTCAGCCTCGTGCTCGAGCAGGCGATCCCGCTCGATCACCATCCAGTCGGCGAACTCCTCGAGGCGCTCGCGCATCAGCGCCGTCGCTCGGGCCTCCACCTCGGGAGGAGCGTCGAGCTCCGGCGAGGCATCCCCGGTGACGAGCCGCTCCACCGGCGGCGAAGGGTGCGGGGAACGCACGGGTTCGCGCGCCGCGGCAACGACCCGGGCGAGGCTCGCGCGCATCGCCTCGGTGTCCGGCGCGCTCGCGGGGGCCGGAGGGCGACCCGCGAGCAGCGACGCCCAGCGCTCGTCGTACCGAGCGCAGTTTCGAGCGATGAGGAACTCCCGGAACGGCGTCGAGGCACGCCAGCCTCCGTGGCGCGCGACCATCGCTCCGGTCTCGTGCACGGCCCGAGCATCGTCGACCACGACCACCGTTCGGCCGGCCGCCCACGCGGAGGCGCACAGGTCGAACTCGGTCGTGACCGCCGGGAAGGTGCCCTCGTCGAAGCCGCCCCGCGCCGACAGGAACTTTCCGTCGACCAGCATCATCGCCGAGCTCACGGCGTCGACGGGCGTGACGCGCGCGGGCAGCTCGAGACCGGGTGCGAGCTGCGGCGAGATCGGCCACGGAGTGCCGGCTCGCCAGTGGATCCAGCCCCGGGTCTGCACGCGCCCGTCGGGATACGAGAGGTGCCCGCCCGCGATGGCTGCGATCGGATCGGCGTCGAGCGCGTCCGCGAGCAGGGCCAGCGCGTTCGGATCGACGAACGCGTCCTCGTGCACCGTCGCAACCCGCGGCGCGTCCAGGTGCTCGATCGCCCGGTTCCACGTCGCCGCGGTGCCGAGGTTGACCTGCGAGCGCATCACGACCGCCCCCTTCGTGGCCTCGACCAGCGCGACGACGTCGGGATCGGCGGCGTTCACGCACAGCACCACCTGACTGGCGCGCCCACCCAGGTCGCTGTCGGCGATCGCCCGCAGGCACCGTTCGAGACGAACGGCATCGCGGGTCGCCAGCACGACGACGGCGACATCGGGGGTGCTCGACGCCGGCAGCTCGATCCGGTCACCCAACGGGAAGCCCCGCCATCGCCCGCAGCTCCGCGATCGCGGCAACGGTCGCGACTCCCTCTTCGACGGAGCTCTTCGGTGGCGGGCCACCGCGCAGGTGCTCCACGAAGGCACGGAGCTCTGCCAGCAGCGGCATCTCGTCGCTGATCGGGCGGCGCTCCCAGTCGGCGGTCCCGAGCATGTCGTTGCGAGCGACACCGACGTGGTCCGCGGCAGCGTCGCCGAGCCACGCGATCCCGTCGGACAGCACGAGCTCGACTCGTCGCGAACGTTCCAGGGACGTCCCGCCGACGTCGACCGTCAGCCACGGCGCGTCACCCAGCAGGCCGACGAGCTGCGCGTTCCCGCCGACCGCGTGCCCGACCGCCGCACGGGGCGTGGGGAGCTCACCGAGGATCTCAGCCGCGATCGAAAGATCGTGTGGGGCCAGGATCCAGATGTCGTCGACGTCCCCGTCGTGCGTGTTCCCCCACGCGACGCGCCTCGTGTGCAGCCCGACGACTCCACCGAGCTCGCCGCTGCGCGCGATCCGAGCGAGCTCGAGGATCCCGGGGTGGTACCGCCACTTGTCCATGACGAACACCCTCCCCGAGCCCAGGTCGGCGAGACGCGCCGCGGTCACCGGGTCGTTCGTCAGCGGCTTCTCGACGAACACGGGGACACCGAGGGGGAGGATCGCCTCGAGCACCACGGCGTGAGTCCCGACGGGGGTCGCGACGACGACCCCGTCGATCGTGTCGGCGGCAAGGGCTTCCACCGACCAGTGGATTGCGGCTGCGCCACCCACGGCCGCTCGTTCGCGTGACTCGTCGGAAGCCGCGACGGCGGCCACGTCGCACCCCAGGGTCACGAGATCGCGCAGGATGTGCCGCCCCCAGCGACCCACGCCCACGAGCCCCACCTGCGGTGCAGCCATGAAGCGGGAGCGTACTGGTCGTGCTGCCGTACGCTCGGGGTGTGCCTATGACCTTCGGGACGCTGCCGCAGGGTGTCAGCCTGTACCCGCTCGTCTTGCACGCCGACGATCGCGGCTCGCTCGTCGAGCTCTGGCGTGCGAGCTGGCCGACCGGTGCTCGACCGGTGCAGTGGAACGCCGCGCGCTCGGCCGCGAACGTGCTCCGGGGCGTCCATGTCCACCTCACACACGCCGACTACCTCGTCGTACCCATGGGTCGCGCGGTCATCGGCCTTCGCGACCTGCGCGGGGACGCGACGACCGTTGCACTCGTCGATCTCGACGGCGATGCGCCCGAAGCACTGGTGATCCCGCCCGGCGTTGCCCACGGCTTCTCCTTCACCGAACCGTCGATGCACTGCTACGCGGTCGACCACGAGTTCGATCCCGCCGACGAGCTCGGGTGCCGATTCGACGATCCCGCGCTCGGGATCCCGTGGCCGACCACCGACGTCGTGCTCTCGGAGCGCGACCGCGCCCTGCCGTCGCTCGCCGCGTTCATGAGTGCGCACGGGCCGCTCTGACGCGCCGGCGGCGGAGCCGAGCTATGCGCCGGTCGGGATCTCCAGCGCCTTCACCTTCACCCTGATGCTCGGCTCGTGCGTCGCGGGTCGCGCCTTGGCCGTCTTCGCCTTCGACATGGTGGCGAGGGCAGGCGGATCGGGCAACGTCACCGTCGTGTAGTCCGCGCTCGGCGGCTTCTCGCCACCCAGGAGCGACGCGAACAGCGCGATGTCGGCCGAGTACCCGACGGCGGGCTCGCCGCACGGCAGCACGATCTGGATGTCGATCGGCGTCGAGGTCGTGAAGTCGTTGCCGGCGAAGCAGTTCCCGCCCCCGTCGCTCGCGTCGGTGATGTTGGTCACGGACACCAGGTCGAACTGGTTCCCGGTCGTCACGTTGTCACGCACCGTGTTGTCGAGCCCGTCGAAGTCACGGGCATCGGGATCGTCGGGGCTGAGCACCGTCTCCGGGAGCGGGATCACTGCGATCCCGGCGATGTCGTGTCCGGTCACGAGGTTCCGCTCCGCGAGGTTCTTCCTCCCCCCGGCGAGCAGGATCCCGTTCCCCAGGGCGATCTCGGCGATCTCGATGGCCGGCGTCTGCGTGTTGTTGTTGTCGTAGACGTGGTTGCCGATGACCGTCGCCTCGCGCTGCGGAGACAGCTCCTCGCTGGTGAGGCTGTTGGGGACGATCCCGGCACGGTTGTCGTGCCACGACGAGCGCGCGATCAGGAGATCGCCACCAGCGTTGGTACCTGAGTACCCGAGGCCGTTCCACTCCGCCTCGGAGTCGACGATGAGCGCGTTGCAGGGGAAGCACTGCCCGATGTAGAAGCCGGCGTCGGGGCTGCCCGACGCGTACGAGTTGTCGAACTGCCCGTTGACCGAATCGAACGCGTAGATCCCGTAGTCGCCGTTGCGGATCGCGGTGAGGTACGACCCGCGGTAGCCGTCCACGCCGGTCCAGAAGAACCCGTTCTTCGAGAAGTTGCGCGCGGTCATGTTCTCGATCGCCACGCCGTCGGCGAACACGAGGAAGCCGTTCTCCGCGCCCTTCTCCCCGCTGAACTCGCCGTCGAGGATCGTCGTGGCGCGGTCGACCCCCCGGATGACGATGTTCTTGTGGCGCGGCACGACGGTGACCGCTTCCTTGTACACGCCGGGCGACACGAGGACCAGCGTGCCGGGAGTCGCCGCGTCGACCGCGTCCTGGATCGTCGCTTCGTCCTGGGGGACGCGGATCACCTTGGCGTCGGCCGCGGGTGCGGCTGCGGCACCGTCGACCGGCAGCGCCAGGGTGGCCGCGAGCAACACCAGTGCGCCGAGCATCGCGGCAACACGCTTCGTCATCTGGAATCCCCCCGCTGGAGTGGCTTGACAACCTTCAGTGTCGCGTGCTGGCCGGCACCCGGCGCTCCATGGAACGAGCAGTAGTACGAGTACTTGCCGGGAACGTCGAACCGGAACGAGTAGGTCTGGTCGGGCACGAGCTCGTCGATCCCGAAGGCGGTGCCCCGGTTCGGGATGACGTCGTGCTCGTTGCGCCCTCGGTTCGTCCAGACGACCGTGGTGCCGGCAACGATCGCGAGCTTCTTGGGCCGGAAGTAGTTGTCGCCGATCTTCACGTCGACGGTCGCCCCGTCGCCACCCCGGGGTCCGGGACCGGCGGATCGGGGCTCGGTGGCGGAGACCGGCACCGGCGCCGCGAAGATCGCGACCGCGACTCCCGTGATCGCCACGAGGCGGAGCATCAGCGTCGCTTCGCGGCCTTCGTGGTCGCCGGCTTCCTGGCCGCCGTCTTCCTGGCCGGCTTCTTCTTGGTCGTGCGCTTCCGCTCCGGGGCACGCGGCGGCTCGAAGGTTCGGGCCAGCTCGGCGAGCGTCCGGACACCGAAGCCGGT